>CAYXWE010000322.1:0-5201 GCA_964468145.1 uncultured Pleurocapsa sp. | reverse complement strand
CGGTATTAAATCAAGCTAATCTCTATGTGGGGCAAATATTTAACGATCGCCTGATGCTGCATACAAAGTATGTTTTATTAGAAAAATCTACTCAGCTAGATTTGGCGCACTTTGAATCTTCGGAATTTTACGATACCCTTTCCCGCGCTCAAAATAGCGGTAGTAATTATCCCGTCAGAGTGATTCAAACTCTAACGGGCTTATTTGGTCAAGGAATTACCCTAATTAGCTTGTTGGGGCTGTTATTGCAGTTCAATCCCGCTATTATTCCCCTGTTAATCTTTACCGCCCTACCAGCCTTTTGGACGAGCATCGTTTATTCTGGCAGACGCTTTTGGATGACCCGTGCGGAGACAGAAAGCGGTCGTTTGTCAGATTATATCCAGCGAGTACTAACCAATCCTGATTTTGCCAAGGAAGTACGTCTATTTAATTTAGGCGATCATTTATTAGGCAAGTGGCAGGGTATTCGCACTGATTTTAATGGTAAATCCGCTGCGATCGCCTCTGAATATGCCAAAATGCGGGGTTTATCGGGAGTATTAGTAAACAGTGGCTTTTATTTTGCCTACGGCTGGACATTAGTTCAAGCGATCGCGGGTAACATTTCCGTCGGCGACTTTACTATGTATACGGGAGCATTCGCCCAAGCCCAACAAATATTTCCTGCCATCCTAGAAAATATTGCCAAAATTTATGAATCTAACCTTTATGTTTCTCAATACTTTGATTTTCTCGCTCTTAAGCCAGAAGTAATTAACTTTGCTCGCCCCAAAAATTTTCCTCAACCGATCGAGCAGGGATTATCAATCCAGAATGTTACCTTTACCTACCCAGGGGCAAAAAGACCTACCCTGCGCAATATCAATCTGCAGATCGAACCTGGGGAAAGTATCGCTCTAGTAGGTTTAAATGGTGCGGGAAAAACTACCCTCCTCAAACTACTTACTAGATTGTATGACGTAGATTCGGGACTGATAACTATCGATAGCATTCCCCTACAAGAAATCGAACTATCCCAACTACATACCAATATTGGAGTACTCAATCAAGACTTTGCCCGCTATCAACTAACTGCCAAAGATAACATTGGCTTTGGCAATTTACCAGAAAGAGAAAACCAATTGCGGATCGAACAAGCAGCAATAGATTCGGGGGCAGATCGGGTAGTAGCTAACCTCAAATCTGGCTATCAAACCCGCCTAGGGAAAATGTTTAAAGGTGGAGTAGATTTATCGGGGGGACAGTGGCAAAAAATCGGTATGGCTAGAGCCTTTATGACCGATGCGCCGATTTTAATTTTAGACGAACCCACTGCTGCTTTAGATGCGATCGCTGAATTTGAATTATTTGAAAAATTTCGCGCATTGACTGCAGGAAAAATGACCTTTTTTGTCAGTCATCGATTTTCTACCGTTCAATTAGCCGATCGCATTGTCGTTCTAGAAAATAGCCAAATCATTGAAATTGGATCGCATTCTAATTTAATAGCTCAAAATGGTTTGTACGCGGAGATGTTTCGCTTACAGGCATCGAGTTACGAGATTTGACCGTCTAAATATGCCACAAATACAGCTTGATAAAAAACGAAAAAAATAGTAATTTGCTCTATATCTATATAGATACAAATAAATATTTAAAATTTCATGAGACCCAAAACATATTCAGAAAACTTGCAATTATCTCTGGATACCTTTACTCAAAAAATGTATCTTCTTAACAAAGCAGATAATCCTGAATTGGTTACCAACATAGTTTTGAAGTGGACTCAGGGTCAACCTCTATTAACTAAAAAACTCCTGCAGTATTTACTGTATCTAGATAAGAAAATAGTTGCGGGAGAAGAAAGTCCAACAATTGAAAAAGTCATCAAAAATAATTTATTAACAGAATTCAAACACGACGATCTAACTTTAAGAATTAGAAAGTCTTTATATCAGAAAGCTTTAAAAAATATTTTAGAAAAAAATAATTATAGTATAGATAGCAATACAGACATTTATTTAGGCAATTTACAAAAACAATTGGGCTTAAAAGATCGAGAATGTCAGTTCATTCAAAACGCATACCCAATTTTGCGAAAGGAGCAAAAAAAACTAAACTACAAAAATCAAAAAGCAAAACCTTTCAAATCTAATAGAAATAAACTATTACTGGCTGGTAGTACTCCCGCAGATTCAGGTTTTGCTAGCGATACAAATTACGTACCCCACTTTGACCAAGAATCATTTTTGTTGAGAGACCGAGAATCTCTCAATAATAGAATATTGTCTAAAATTTGCTTGAGTTTGTTACTAGGTCTTCCCCTACTTTTTGTTGCTATCAAAAAATTCCCCCCTCTAACCAATCCAGTTGAGGATATTAGCAAATATGCCAATTTTCAGCAGCAAAAGCTCTGCATCGATCTACAGACTCGTGAGTCTCCCAGGATGAGTCTGGGCGAAAAACTGTTGACCAAAGACTATAGCAATCTTAGCGATTCGGGCAGTATGGCTTTGTACGAAGGGGCTAATGCTTTTGCTCGTTGCGAATTTTCTGCAGCCGAACAAAAATTTCAAAAGTCCTTGGCATCAGATAAAAACAATCCAGAGGCGTTAATCTATTACAACAACAGTCAAGCGATCGCCCAAAAACATCTCAAAATAGCCGTTAGCGTTCCTTTGGGTAGCAAACCAAATATTGCTTGGGAAATTTTACGGGGAGTAGCTCAAGCCCAGTCCGAAATCAACAAACAGGGAGGCATCAAAAACAGGCAGTTATTGATTCAGGTAGCAAGCGACGATAACGATCCCTTCATAGTCGAGCAAGTTGCCAAGCAACTAGCAGCAGATAACAAAATTTTGGCGGTAGTCGGACATAACGATAGTAACTCTTCTCTAACCGCAGCCAATATTTATCAGCACAACAAACTGGTGGCGATTTCTCCCACTAGTACCTCTACCAAACTATCGGGAATTGGTACTTACATTTTGCGTACCATTCCTAGCGTTTCCGCTTTGGCAAGCAAGCTAGCGGATTACGCCTCTGGCAAATCCTTAAGCAAAGTTGCAGTCTGTTTCGATCCGACCGATTCTGCCAGTAAATCCTTTATTCAAGAATTTAGATTTCAGCTTAAAGACAATGGAGGAGAAATAAAGCAAATCGGTTGTGACTTGTCTCAAGATAACGATCGAGCAAATCTAATGGTGGATAAAGCGATCTCTCAAGGGGTAGATGCCATTTTAGTTGCACCATCGGTAAACAACTTAGAACGGGCGATCGAGATTGCACGAGTCAATCAAAAACGACTACCCCTACTAGGCAACCATTCCCTCTATACCAATACCACTCTTGAATTAGGAAAAGGTGCGATCTCCCGAATGGTTATTCCCGCACCTTGGTTATCCGATTCCCAAGCTAATCAAAGTTTTTATCGCTCGACCCAACAATATTGGGGAGGAGGGGTCAACTGGCGTACTGCCATGGCTTACGATGCCACAGAGGCAATTATTCAAGGATTACAAACTTCTCGTACTCGTTCGGGACTCCAGTCAACTCTAACTCAGCCTGATTTTCAGGTAAATGGCGCAACGGGCAAATTTTATTTTGAACAAGGCGATCGCTTTGGCAAAGTAGAGTTAGCCCAAATTGCCAAATCAGGCAAAGGCAAGGCAAGATACAAGTTTTCTAAACTAAAGTCAGACGAGGAAGATATGCTTCCTTGATAAATTATCTAATCAAATCCAAAGAATGTTCTTTAAGAACTTCCAAAGGAAAATAATCAAGCATTGCTTCGTGAGTAGCTTCTAAATTAATCGGAGGAGCTAAACCAGCATCCAAGGCTTCTTTCCATCGCGCTGCACAAAGACACCAACAGTCTCCAGGTTTGAGACCTGGAAAATTGTACATTGGCATTGGCGTACTTAGATCGTTACCCTTTTCTTTGCTGAAGGTCAAAAATTTGGCGGTTACTTCAGCACAGACAATATGTACGCCCATATCTTGAGGCCCTGTTTCGCATTTACCAGTACGATAAAACCCTGTCATTGGCGATTGACAGCAAACCTTTAGTTCTCCACCCAAAACATTCTTAGCTGATGTCATATTTTGATTTTGAATATTTTCAGTACCTAAATTTTAACTGACCAATAACTACTAAATAAACGATATTCCAGATTGTTTTTGCGTATAGGTCTACTCTCTCTATGTTCGCGATCGACGGTAAACTAGTTACCTAATCGATTAATTTAAAACTTTTCATCTCTATTTATTTATTTCATTTATTATCTATGAGTGCGATCGCAACAAATTCTGCTACTACAGCTTATGACGTGGTAGTAATTGGTTCTGGTATTGGTGGTTTAGTAACAGCTACTCAATTGGCAGCCAAAGGAGCAAAAGTACTGGTTTTAGAACGTTATTTAATTCCTGGTGGTAGTGGCGGATATTTTGAACGCGAGGGATATCGCTTTGATGTCGGTGCATCCATGATTTTCGGTTTTGGCAATCGCGGTACGACCAATCTTTTGACGCGCGCCCTCGATGCAGTAAATCAAAAAATTGAAACCTTTGCCGATCCCGTACAGATTCATTACCATTTACCAGATAATCTAGAACTAAAGGTACATCGCGATTATGAAGAATTTATTCAAGAATTAATCGCTATTTTTCCCCATGAAGAATCGGGAATTCGCGGTTTTTATGGTGAATGCTGGAATGTATTTAATTGCCTCAACTCCATGGAGTTGCTTTCTTTAGAAGAACCCCGATATCTAATGCGAGTCTTTTTCCAGAAGCCTTTATCTTGTTTGGGTTTAGCCAAATATTTACCCCTAAATGCAGGGGATATTGCCCGCAAACATATTAAAGACCCCAAACTACTACAATTTATCGATATGGAATGCTATTTGTGGTCGGTTGTGCCTGCAGATAAAACTCCCATGATCAATGCGGGGATGGTATTTAGCGATCGCCATTATGGTGGCATCAACTACCCCAAAGGAGGAGTGGGGCAAATTGCCCAAAAACTAGCCGATGGTTTGGTGGCTCATGGTGGGGAAATTAAATATAAAGCCAGAGTAACCAATATTATTGTGGAAAATGGCAAAGCTGTAGGGGTCAAACTTGCCGATAATACTGAATATCGCGCCCAAAAAATTGTTTCTAATGCAACTCGCTGGGATACTTTTGGCAATCTTTTACCAAGAGAATATACCCCCAAC
>CAYXWE010000321.1:0-5206 GCA_964468145.1 uncultured Pleurocapsa sp. | reverse complement strand
TTAGTTATTGGTTGTTAGTCAGTTGAAAAGCGATCGCGCTGTGCAGTCATTTTTCCATGCTATAAATAGACACCGCTTCCCTTATATCGTATTTTTATGGTTAATTCGGTCAAATTTCCTTAAATATCAAACCATCTCGATCGGGTACGAGATCTTGCTGCATAAACTGGCGACAACCATTGTTTTCATCGGCGACGATTACTGTGGCCCGATGTCCATCCTGCATTACAGTAGAGCGATCGCAATATTCATAAGCAATAATAATTAGCAAATCTCCTGGCTTACAAAGTAAAGCTGCACCGCCATTAGGACAGATTCGGCCTTCTCCTGCTGCCCCTGCGATCGCATAAGTAGACCATCGTTTACCATTTTCTAAATTAATTACATCGACTTCTTCCAAAGGAAGAATGCCCACCCGATCCATTAAGTCTCGATCGATAGTAATACTGCCAACATAGTTCACGTTGGCTTCGGTTACCGTTACGCGATGAAGCTTGGCGTGCATTAACTTGATTTGAGACATCAATTTCCCTTACTGCGGACTACTTATATTAATTATTCACGATCGCTTATCAATTATCAATTTTTAACCATTGTCCCTATTTTCTCTGCTTTTCCTATTTCTCTCAATCCCTTAATTAACCTAACTATTCCTTCCTCTGCGGTAGATGGTTTTAAGCTACCATAAGCAACTCGCAGATAACAACCGTCTTCCAGACCAAAAGTACTGCCAGGAATTACCGCTACTTTGTATTGTTCGATTAGTTGTTTGACTAATTCTAGATCGTTAACACTGCTATTTAGTTTGAGGAAAAAATAAAATGCTCCCGCACTTTGAGAAACCGTACAAATATCAGTAATGGAGTCTAATTGCTGGCGAACAATATTTCTAACTTTAGCTATTTCTTTTAGGTGTTGCTGACAGTAATCTGCTCCTGCTTGCAATGCACCGATGGCAGCATATTGGGAAACCACGGGAGGACAAATTAAATTGGTGTCTTGTACTTTTTTAATTGGTAACAATAAATGTTGGGGGACGATCGTGTAACCAATACGCCAACTAGCAAAACCATAGGCTTTGGACAAACTAAACAAGGAGATAGTATGAGCTTGGCTATCTGGGAAAGAGCCTGGAGAAGTATGAGTTGCACCCTCGTAGGTAAAATACTCATAAGCCTCATCGCTGATATGATAAATACCGCGATCGCGACAAAGATCGTTAACCGCCTGTAGGCTGGCTGCACTATAGACTGCTCCTGTAGGATTGTTGGGAGAAATAGTCACAACTGCTTTAGTCTTGGGCGTAATTGCCTCCGCGATCGCGTCTAAATCTAATTGATATTCCTCGTCAGTAGCTACTAATACAGGAGAGCAATTTGCCATGGTAATTGCCATCTCGTGATTGAAATAATAAGGAGTATTGAGAATTATTTCGTCTCCTGCCTCAGTAATAGCCAGCACCGCATTCATAAATGCCATATTACTACCTGCAGTAACTACCACGCAGTTTTTATCGTTGATTTCTATTTTATTGTCCAAATATAGTTTGTATTTGATAATTTCTTTTAAAGCCTCAATTCCCGTCACAGGCTTATATAAATGATTGCCCGTACCTGCCAAAAATGTTTCTATTAAGGCGATCGCTCTTGGTGGTGGAGGATAACTGACTACTCCTTGTCCCAAGGAAATTGTTCCTGGGTTATTTTGAATTAATTCGTTTACCAAAGGGATTAGGGGTGACTGCACCCGATCCATACGGGAACTAAAGTTAAAGCTATTTGATTTCATTCTCTATTATTATCAGATCGTAGCGTCAGAATGACTAGACCTATAGGCATCAGTTCGGGTGCGATCGTAAGCTTTTGACAAATGACCAATGACAAATGACCAATGACAAATGACAAATGACAAATGACAAATGACCAAAAACTACTAAATGAACGATCGCGCCAGATCCAGCATTGCCCATATGTCTACTACAGAATTACCCGTTAGCATTTCATTATAAATAAACCGCTTTCATCAATTCAGCAATTTATGGTTAAATCCTTATCATCTCCCACTAATAAAGATTCTCAAAGTTCTTCTCAATCAGAATTAGAAACCATCGTCCTCGATGTTAATGGAATGAAGTGTGCGGGCTGCGTTAAAGCAGTGGAAAGGCAACTAGAACAAAATACAGGGGTGGTTTCTGCCTGCGTTAATTTAATTACAGAAGTGGCAGTAGTCGAATACGAAGCTCAAAGCGTTATCCCAGAAACCTTAGTCGATAAGCTGACTAAAACAGGTTTTCCCTCCCAATTAAGACCGAGCGATCGCAGTATTTATCAAACTCTACAATCGAATCGAGCCAAACGAGAACAACAGGCGCAACAGCAGCTTCGGCAACTAGTCACTGCAGGTTTTTTATTATTCTTTTCCAGTATCGGTCATTTACACCATCTGGGTTTGCCCTACATCCCAGTGTTGAGTAATATTTGGCTGCATTTTGGATTAGCTAGTTTGGCATTAGCTATCCCTGGGCGATCGCTTTTAATCGATGGCTGGCGATCGCTAGTTAATGGGATGCCTAATATGAATACTTTAGTAGGTTTGGGAACTACTAGTGCCTATCTAGCTAGCTGCTTTGCCTTATTTCTCCCCCAGTTGGGTTGGGAATGTTTTTTTGATGAACCTGTAATGCTTCTGGGATTTATTTTACTGGGACGCACTCTAGAAGGAAAAGCTCGCGATCGCGCATCTAGTGCTTTAGAAAAGTTAGTATCTTTGCAACCCCCCGTCGCTCGCTTGATTGGGAAAAAAGAAGATACAGAAACTATCGAAATTCCCGTCGATCGGGTCAAGTCTGGAGAATGGTTACGTGTTTTACCAGGAGAAAAGATCCCAGTAGATGGCACGATTGTTGCGGGAGAAACCACCCTTGATGAATCGATGTTAACGGGAGAATCAGTAGCAGTAGCCAAAACCAACTCGGATTCAGTTTATGCGGGGACAATCAATCAGTCGGGAGTAATTACCCTTGAAGTTAGCAGTATCGGTCAAGATACTACCCTGGCTAAGATTATTAATTTAGTAGAAGATGCTCAAAATCGTAAAGCACCCGTGCAAAAACTAGCAGACACTATTGCTGGTTATTTTGCTTATGTAGTCATGACTCTTGCTACCTTGATTTTTTGTTTTTGGTATTTTTATGGCACAAAGGTTTGGGACTCAGTATTAATTGATGCCAGTCATTTTATGACGATGCCAATGGGATCTACAGCCGAAACCTCTCCTTTATTACTCAGCCTCAAACTAGCGATCGCAGTATTGGTAATTGCCTGTCCTTGCGCCTTAGGTTTGGCTACTCCCACGGCGATTCTTGTCGGTACTAGCATCGGTGCAGAAAAGGGTATTCTCATTAAAGGCGGAGAGATCTTAGAAAGAGTCCAAAAATTAGATACCTTAGTTTTTGATAAAACAGGGACACTGACTATTGGCAAACCCCAAGTAACCGATTGTCTAACCCTAGGAAATATTACCGCCAACGAACTATTACAGCTAGCAGCATCAGTAGAGAATGGTAGCAACCATCCCCTAGCTAAAGCGATCGTCGTAGAAGCTACAGCCAAAGGTATCACTTTAATTCCAGCAAAAGATTTTGATACTAGTGTAGGACAGGGAATGTCAGCGATAGTGGCAAATAACCGAGTCTACTTAGGAAATGAATCGTACTTTACTCACTCAGGTATAAAAATTACGCCAGAAGATAAAGAAAAAGCCCAATTACTAGCAAAAACTGGCAAAAGCACGATATATTTAGCCCAAGATAGTATTTTACAGGGCATCATTGCTCTAGAAGATACGATTCGCCCCGATGCTGCTGGGACTATTAAACAATTACAAAATGCAGGATTAAAAGTAGCATTACTTACAGGCGATCGCACCGAAGTAGCCCACAATGTTGCCAAGCAACTAAATATTACCCAAGTATTCGCCGAAGTCAAACCCGCAGACAAAGCAGAAGTAATTCAATCTTTACAGCAAGATCGCACAGTAGCTATGATTGGAGATGGTATCAATGATGCACCAGCTTTAGCTCAGGCGGATGTAGGTATATCTCTCCAAGGCAGTACAGATGTAGCGATCGCCACTGCGGATATTATCCTAATGCAAAGTCGGCTCGCAGATATTGCCATCGCGATCGAGCTTAGTCGTCGTACTGCAGATAAAATCAAACAAAATTTAGTATGGGCTTTGGGTTATAATTTCTTCGCTATCCCCATAGCAGCAGGAATATTATTACCAAAATATGGCTTATTATTATCTCCTGTTCTAGCAGCGATCGCTATGGCATCTAGCTCTTTAATTGTGGTAACAAACTCTTTGCTGCTGAATCTAAATAAAGGTTTCAAGCCCTAGTGTCGCTACAATAGCAAGTGTTACTTTAAACCGAAAGCTGAAGGACATTTGTTCAATTGGAAAATTAAATTCCAACTGAACAAATGCAACCTATAGACGATGGAGAATTGAACCCTTAAAGGATTGAGGATGAATCAATAGATTGTGTGTACTTTGCGACTCCTTCAGCCTTCAGTCTTTAGCCTTAAAGGCGAAGCTCGTTAAATCTTTTCGTTTGGTATCCTATCACAAACAAAGTAACTTGGCCCATGAGTGCAAAACCTGTAAAACATCGCGAAGAGCATATATTAATCCTTACCGACGGTAAAGGACGTAGAGAAATACAATTAGCAGATCGAACCTATTCTTTGGGTAGGTCAGTGCAATGTAATATTGTGCTGCAGTCTCAGTTTGTATCTCGCCATCACGCTACCCTGATCCAAAGACAGGAAGAAGAACGAAAATACTATCGAATTATAGACGGTGACTCCCAGGGGAAAACCAGCGTTAATGGATTATTAATCAATGGTAAAAAAGTTAGGTTTCACGATCTGAGAAATGGGGACAAAGTGGTTTTTGGGCCTCAGGTAGAAGCTGTTTATGAATATCGTGAGTACGATCTATTTCCTACTATTCCCCCCAACGATCCCTATGACATCACTTTAATCGATCCTTCCATGGTGGATGCAGAAGAAAATTAGACTTATGGGCATGAATAATTTTGACATCAAAAGTTCTTTGTTCTTTGTCCTTTGTCCTTTGTTCTTTGTTCTTTGTCCTTTGTTCTTTGTTCTTTGTCCTTTGTTCTTTGTTCTTTGTCCTTTGT
>CAYXWE010000320.1:2988-5208 GCA_964468145.1 uncultured Pleurocapsa sp. | reverse complement strand
CCCTTTCTGCTACCGAACCCAAAAGAAAGCCACTGACACCCTTGCGCCCGTGGGAAGGTAAGACAATTAGATCTGCTGTTATATCCTTAGCAAAGTCCACAATTTCGGTACTAGGATCGCCTAACTTAACTTCAACCCGAACTTGTTTGTAACCCATTTCCTCCAGCTTGTTGCCTAAAAACTCCTTCACTTTCTCTTTTCTTTGCTCGTCATCAAGAGTATTCCACATTGCTGCAGGATCGGCAGGATGGAGGGGGGTTAGAACATGAATCAGGGTTAAATCTGTTTGGGACTCAACATATTCTTTGGCTGGTGCGATCGCTTCATAAGATAATTCCGAAAAATCAATCGGTACTAAAACAGATTTTTTGGTGAGCCAACTCATAGTTTACCTCCACTTATTTCAAGACTGGTTCTCTAACATTTTCTAATTCTGCTAGCATTGCCCCAGACTTGAGACGGGACATATAGTTATCTAACTCTCTAGCAATTACTCCAGAAAGCAAAAAGCAACCCAGCAGGTTAGGTAAAGACATCGCCAGCAGTACTACATCGCTAAATTGAACCACGAGATCGAGGTTAATTACTGTACCCATAAAACCAAAAACCAAGAACAATATTTTGTAGATATTGACACTTTTATCGCCAAATAAATACGCCCAGGCTAATTGTCCATAATAGCTCCAGGTAATCATGGTCGAAACAGCAAACAAAAAACCGGCCACTGCAATCACATAAGGAAACCAGCTAATAATTGTTTCAAAAGAAGCTGCCGACAGCCTAGCTCCATCTAGATCGGCAGATCCAGGATCGGCATAAACTCCCGTCAGCACGATCACAATAGCAGTCATGTTGCAAATAAACATCGTATCGAGGAATGGCTCTAATAATGCGACGATACCTTCTCTAACTGATTCGTCGGTACGAGCAGCAGAATGAGCGATCGCTGCCGACCCAATACCCGCCTCATTAGAAAATACTGCTCTTTGAAATCCGATAATAATCGCCCCGATCGCTCCCCCTGCAACTGCTTGAGGATTAAAGGCGGTAGTAATAATCGTGCCAATTGCTCCAGGAATGTCAGTAAACTTAACTAACATCACCCAAACACAAGCAATAGTATAAATCACTGCCATCAGAGGCACTAAAATACCTGCTACCGAACCAATCCGCTCTATTCCGCCCAAAATCACTAATCCAACAATGGCGACTAAAATAATCCCGAATAGCCAGGCTAAATTATTGAAAAAAGGAATGACGTTAGAGACAGCAGCATAAGCCTGATTTGCCTGAAACATATTTCCCGCACCCATTGTAGCGATCGCACAAGAGATGGCATAAAGTATAGCCAATCCTTTGCCTAATTTACTCATGCCGATAGAAGATAAACCACGGGAGAGATAATACATCGGCCCCCCGCCTACTGTACCATCGGGTTTGATAATGCGATATTTCTGACCGAGGGTGCATTCAGCGAACTTACTCGACATCCCCAAAAAGCCTGCCACCGTCATCCAAAAAGCTGCTCCAGGCCCTCCCATCCGTATGGCGATCGCAACTCCTGCAATATTACCAATCCCCACCGTACCAGAGAGGGCTGCTGCTAAAGCCTGAAAGTGAGACACATCCCCCTCATCATTTGGATCGTCGTACTTTCCCTGTACAATTTCTATGGCGTGTTTAAAGCCTCGAATATTAATAAATTTCATTCTTAGGGTAAAGAATACTGCTCCAGCAATCAGCCACAAAACAATAAAAGGAATTCCATTCTCTCCGCCGATTTTAAAGTAAATTACGTGATTTAGAGCATCAACTACGTTCTGAAAAATACCTTCTAACCCTCCTTTACTTGCTGTATCTTCTTGAGCTAGAGCAATTTGAGGAATTAGTAATATTAATACAATAGGTAGCCAAAAATGTTTCCTTGACTTCAACAACAATTTTTTCATAATTTAAATCTATTAATACTTTAGGTTTTCTTGGTATTAAATCTCAAAATGTTAGATTGACTGGTTGTTTGAGCAATAGCGTTCAATAGCAATACCTATATTCGATCTCTTGCATGAATAGGCTTTTACTATTAGAAAGTTTATTATTTATTAACACTTTCCAATCGATAACTTAGCTCTCAAAGGCTATCTGCGTATTAAATTAAGTTTGCGATCGTTTTATTCAAAAAGCTGCGATCGAATATACAAAAAAAAATCATCTGTCAAAATT
>CAYXWE010000320.1:0-2888 GCA_964468145.1 uncultured Pleurocapsa sp. | reverse complement strand
GTTATTAGTTATTGGTTATTAGTCGTTGGTTATTAGTTGTCGAACAATCTCGCAATAGTTTATTCTTTGAAAAATCTTCCCTGAAAAATCTTCATCGACTCCTATATAGCAACCCTAAATTTTTTTGGAGTGTGTCTAACGACAAAAAACTAATGACAAAAGACTAATGATTAATAACCAACGACAAACAACAAAGGACAAACAACAGACAACTCAAGCAAAATGTAATTCTGCAGTGCGAACAGTCAAATCTTTAAAGACTTCCCGAACTACAGGATGCACCAATTGATAGTTGTTAACATTTAATCCCATGGCTAAAGCAGGGTCATTTTCTAAAGCTTTAATACCCATATCAGCTAACTTAACTGCATAGGGTAAAGTACTATTATTCAAAGCTTGAGTAGCTGTCCAGGGTACAGCCCCAGGCATATTAGGTACGCCATAATGGACAACTCCCTCTTCTACATATACGGGTTCGCTATGGGAAGTTGGACGCAGGGTTTCGATACAGCCACCCTGATCTACTGCGACATCCACAATTACCGAACCTGTCCGCATTTTGGCGACTAAATCGCGGTTTATTAAAGTAGGTGCTTTTTTACCAGGAATTAGTACCGCACCGATTAACAAATCCGCATCGGGTACGGCAGCTTCGATCGCAGCAGCGTTACTATAAAGCAGTTCTACTCTAGAACCAAACAAATTTTCCAAATAAGCCAAACGTTCGACGTTGATATCAAAAATCTGTACTTTTGCCCCCATACCAACGGCAATTTTGGCTGCTTCTGTACCGACGACACCACCACCTAAGATAGTAACTTTACCAGGAGACACTCCAGGAATACCGCCTAATAAAACCCCTCTGCCTCCTTGCTGTCTTTCTAAAAAGCGCGCTCCAAACTGTACCGACAGTCTACCTGCAATAACGCTCATGGGCATTAATAGAGGTAATCTTCGATCCAATTCAACCGTTTCATAGGCGATCGCCGTTACTCCAGAATCAATTAAACGTTCGGTTAGGGGTTTATTGGCTGCCAAATGCAAGTAGGTAAATAAGATTTGTCCCGATCGAATAAAATCATATTCTGCTGCTAAGGGTTCTTTTACCTTTATTACCAATTCTTGATTCCAAGCTGTTTGGGCATCGGCAACTATAGTTGCCCCGTGCTGTTGGTAATCGCGATCGCTAAATCCAGAACCAACTCCTGCAGAGGTTTCTACAGCTACACTATGTCCTTTATCGATCAAGACACGGACGCTATCGGGAGATAAACCGACGCGGAATTCTCGATCTTTGATTTCCTTTGGTACACCAATTTGCATGATATTTCTCAATGAATAATTAACAACGGACAAATTGTCTTTATTTACTTATTACTTATTACTTATTACTTATTACTTCCTCCAACGCCTGTTTCAAATCATTAACAATCTTATCTGCATCTGCTTCGGTCAAAATTAACGGTGGGGCAATAATCAAGACATTAGAAAGCCCAGGAACAGTACTAGCATTGCGTCCGATAATTGTCCCCAGTTCCAAACAGCGAGATTTAATCGCTCCTACTTTTTCTCCTGCAAGGGGTTCTTTTGTTTTTTTATCTGCTACTAATTCAATACCGATGAGTAATCCTTTGCCTCGTATTTCACCCACATAAGGATGATTTTCAATTGCCGACAATTGCGATCGCAAGTATTTTCCCATAGTGGCAGCCCGCCCAGCCAATTCTTCTGTTTCTAAGATCTCAATATTCTTTAAGGATAGGGCGCAAGAGGCAGGATTGCCACCATAAGTATTGATGTGGCGGAAATGGGAAGTAGAATCGCTTTCATCAAGAAAGGCTTCAAAAATATGCTGTTGGGTAACGGTTGCCGACAGGGGTAAATAACCGCTGGTAATACCCTTTGCCATGGTGATGATATCTGGCTTTACTCCCCACAGTTCGTGTCCGAACATTTTACCCAAACGACCAAAACCACTAACTACCTCATCAAAGATTAATAATATGCCATAGCGATCGCATATATCCCGCAGTATGGGTAAATATTCATCGGGAGGAACGATTACCCCGCCCCCAGAAATTACAGGTTCAACAATTATCGCAGCAACACTATCTGCCCCTTCATGGATTACTGTATTCTCGATGTTAGTAGCACACTCGATATTGCAAGAACCATATTCTTTGCCAAAGGGACAACGGTAGCAATAGGGGGGATGGACATGAAGAAAACCAGGAACAAGAGGATCGTATTTTGCCCGTCTTTCTGCTTGGGCTGTGGCACTCAATGCACCCATAGTATTACCGTGATATGCGCGATAGCGAGAAATAATTTTATAGCGTCTTGTCCCCCCTGTTTGGGAATGATATTGACGCGCCATCTTAAAAGCGGTTTCGTTAGCTTCCGAACCACTATTACTAAAGTGTACTTTGCCTTCAAACTCCAATAATTCTAAAAGCTTGGCTGCTAGTTTGATAGCAGGGGAGTGACTCATTACTAGGGGAAAATAAGATAGTTCGATTAACTGTTCGCGAACAGAATCGGCTAATTCTTTGCGCCCATAGCCCACATTGACGCACCACAATCCCGATACCCCATCTAAGTATTCTTTTTTCTCACTATCGGTGACATAGCAACCCTGGGCTTTATCCATTCGTTGAGGTGGGTTGCGTTCGTATTTTTTGTGCTGTACCATCGGATGCCATAGAGATTCGACATCCATTTGGGTTAAATCTTTAGGTGGGGATGATGGTGTTACTTCCGATTTAGCTAATGGCGATCGATCGGAGCGATTGAGATCTAACATGATGATATTTCCTCTTCGTAATTGATTTTTATGTAAACTGTCGAGGGCTAGCGCGATCGCGTTTTTGGCATAAGTAGTACTGGTG
>CAYXWE010000319.1:0-5212 GCA_964468145.1 uncultured Pleurocapsa sp. | reverse complement strand
TTCGCGATCGTCTTGTGGCGCCCCCCAAAACTGTTCTAGCGTAGGTCCATCGGCAACTCGGCGATCGCGAAACCAAAAATGCCACCATTCGTGAAATAATACTTTTCTTCCCATACGAGTAAACCAGTTCATGCCGTGTCTAGCAATAGGGTCTGGTTGTAAATAGGAACGCCAAATAGCTTTTGGTCTTGCCTGTAAAACTAGTTCGATCGATTTAACCCACAGAAAGATTCTCCAAGGAGGCATATTTACTGTTTTCAATACCTGATGTTTATAATCCCAAAGTCTTTGGTCGAGTTGAATTACTTGGCGATCGCTTGCTAGACGATAATAACCAGTCCAGCGATGGGGAGTAACATAGAGAGTCATAATTTGGTCTGGATCGTACCAAAGTAGTTGTTTTAAGGCACGAAGAAAATCGCGATCGCGAATCTCTTCAAAATCTGTAACCCAAGTAGCTAATGATAAAATTCCCTGTTGCCTCAACAAACGAATAGCTTCTCGATCTTTTTGGGTTGCACCACCTTTTTTAATTTTTTTGAGGGTAGCTTCATCTGTATTTTCCATTCCCATTAGAAATCTGGCTACTCCAGCTTGACGATAAAGATGCAAAATGTCTGCATCCCGCACAATATCATCTGCACGAGTCGAACCAATAATAGTGATGTTAATATTTTCTGCAATAATTGCTTCGCACAGTTCCCGCCAAATAGCCTTATTTACCGTTGGATTTTCATCGGCTAAATTAATTAACTCAACTCCATGAGTACGATGCAGCCAAGCAATTTCTTGGGCAAATTTTTGCGGATCTCGATGTCGCCAACGCGCCCAAAAACCTCGCTGCCCGCAATAATTACATAAATGGGGACAACCACGAGAAAACTGCATAACTACCGCCTGTTTTCCACCATAGTAACTATAGTGTTTGAGATTTACTAACTCCCAACCAACCCGATAGTCATCGAGATTGGCGATCGCTATTGCGGGCAGAGTTTCTATTACTTCACCATGGCTACGAAAAGCAATACCATCTATTTCTGCTAAATCTCGACCATGCTCGATTGCTTCTATTACTCTAGGTGCGGTAGCTTCTCCTTCGCCTCGAATAATGATGTCTATTTGGGGTTCGTTAATTAAGATATCGTGGTAATGATAAGTGGGAAACACCCCACCATAAACAATTTTTAATTCGGGTAATTCTTCACGGAAACGACGAGTTAATTCAACTATTATGGGATGGGCAGAAGTAGAACCAGAATGACCGATGATCAATATTTCTGGAGAATGTTTTTTAACCCTTGTGGTAATTTCGTCATGAGATAAAAATCCAATTTCCCCATCAAGTAAAGTAACATCATGTCCAGCATCTAATAGAGATCCACCCACGCACAGAAGCCCTAAAGGTGGCAAATGTTCGCCAGGAATACGACTACCTATTGATAAATGTGGCGGATTGACAATGAGAATTCGCATTATGATTTGATTGTAAAAGCAAATTATAATCAGCTATATAAAAATCCAAAAGAGCAAATTTTTACTTTTGTACTAAATATTAAAATTAAATAAGTTTGCCTCAGCGTAATTCGTAATTATTGCTTTGCTATATGCCAGATTTTTATTTTTTAGTAGTTAATTATAATTCCAGTAATTTAGTTAAACGCTTACTCGCATCTATACCAAAAAGCGATCGCGAAAATTATGGTGTAGTTATTGTTAATAATTCTGCTGAAGATAAAACAATCTTCAACTTAGCTAGTAATACTATTAAAATAATCGAACCCGAAGAAAACTTAGGTTTTGGACGGGCTTGTAATTTGGGTATTAGATGGATTAGTCAGCAAAATAAACGGGCTATTGTTTGGCTAATCAACCCCGACACTTATTTTGATTTAGATTCACAAGATAAAGTTTTTCCCATAATTAGTGCGTTCGCTTTATTTAATAAACATCCTCGTATCTCCATTTTAGGCACGACTGTTTGTAACTCCCAGGGAGAAATAACTTCTGCGGGGGGAACTTTTAACCCTGATACTGCCGATGCCAAAACTATCGATCGCTTACCAACAGATCTGGGTCAAGACTATATTAAAATCGACTGGGTAAGTGGCTGTAGCTTATTAATCAACTTAGCCAAGTTTACTCAACTACCCCAATTTTGCGATCGCTTTTTTCTCTATTACGAAGATTTAGATTTTTGTCTGCGCTACAGTAAACAAGGACATCTTATCGCAGTAACTCATCTAATCAAACTAGTACACGAAACATCTTCCATTAGCGATCGCCATCTTTTACAAAAATATCGCCACATTACCCAAAGTCATCTAATTTATATCGAAAAATATGGCAGCAAACAAAATTTTATGATTACCAATATGAGAATGCTGGCTAATACCCTAAGATTAATAATTCTCAAACCCCAACAAGGTATAGGAAAAGCGATCGGCATCTACGAATATTGGAAGAATAGTCTTTAGTTTTTGGTCTTTAGTCCTTAGTCTTTAGTTTTCCTTCGCCCTTCGATCGAGCAAATCAAACTAGTTCCGCTGGCACTGCTGGCATTAAAATCTTAAAAGTAGTTCCTTTACCAACTTTACTAGTGACAGAGATCGAGCCACCGCACTTTTGCACTAGCTGCTGTACTAATGTCAAACCCAAACCTGCTCCCATATATTCTTCTTGGGTAGTGGGTTTGGTACGATAAAAACCATCAAAAATTTTATTAATATCCGATGTAGAGATACCCACTCCCGTATCAGTAAATAAGATTTCTACATATTCGCTATCATTTTTTGGTGCAGCCTGAACAAATACCCGACCTTGGGGGGGAGTAAATTGCAGACTATTATTAAGTAGATTGATAATGATTCGCCTAAGCCAGCTACGAGGACAGCAAATAGGAGGAATATCTGTAGGAATGGTATAGCCCAACTGAATATCTTTTTCTTCAGCCAGGGGTTGATAGGTGCTAACTACACCAGGGACGAGATCGTTCAAATGTAGATACTCTGCTTCGGTGGGAGTATCCAACTGTAATAATTCTAATAAACCTCCCACTAGAGAATTCTGGCGATCGCATTCATCGCTGACCATTCTGAGATAGCGTTGGCGTTGTTCTCCTTTAATCTGCTTAGATTCTAGAAGACTAAGGGCAGTTTTCATATGAGTAATTGGCGATCGCAATTCTCGGACTAAATTATTGAGAAAATCTTCTTGCAATCCCAACACAGTAGAAGTTGGTTCGGGAGTATAGTTATTTCTGGATGCGGATTTTAAAGCTTTATGAATTTTTTCGCTATGCTTGACTTGTTTTAACCACAATTCCCCTAACAAATTCGGATTTATGACTGTTTTAACATCGAGTGCCAGATCGATATCGCCCAAAAACTTATCTGTCACTGAGATTTTGGGCTTAATTCCTAGCATAACTTGCTCGATCGCCTTAGGATCGAAGCTAGAAACCATCTCTAGATATGGCTGCTGTAGTCTTTTACCCGAAGATTCCATTTGGATTTTGCCCTTTTGCCACTGAGCTAAAACTAAGCTGCAAAAATTTTCAGCAATTACAATTAAAAAAGACTCCCGCTGTATTGTAGAATTTTTATAAAATCTAACGGGGATAACTGGCGTGACTGCATTTTTCGACTCAAACAAAGCCAGAGTAGGATTATTTTTTTGACTGCTACATAGATAAATACCTTCTGCATTGCCTTTCTTTTGCAGTTTTTGTACTTGAGTAAGCCAGCTTTTGGTTTGGGGAAGCTTTACCCAAATTTTGGCTCGGAGCTGTTTTTCAATTACTAAATCAATAATAGAATCAACGTGGTATTTTAAAGTTTCTGCACCAATAGATATGGAAGCAAGAGGTTCATCTAAGTCCTGAGTCAGCTGGTACAAAGATGTTTCAGAGATAGCAACATTCATATTGTCTAAGAGCTACGCTATTATATCTAGCAGAATTACGGAGCAATAAAATCTAATTTAATTGGCGCGAGTCTAGGATTGTTCCAGGCTGGAGCGCGAGTGTTATTTTCCACCCGATTGGCAGAATAGTTTTTCAGTAAGATTATTGATAAATAATAATTAACAACTATGGCAGACAAAACCCTAAAGTGCCAACCAATAGTATCGCTTCGCTGCTTCGATTGTAACCAGTCTTTCAAGTTTGTGAATTAATTTTGGCGATCGTCGATACACTATTATTGATAATTAATAAAATTGTCATGGAATAGACATCATAGTCTTAAAATAAGGGAGATTCGACAATTTTAATTCAATTTTTTAATGAGCGTTACTACATCTCAACCCCAGGTAGGAATAGCTTCTCGTTTGGTCAATAAAATTTTGGCAGTTAAACCCCTAGCAAATTTTGCCAAATCTCGCGCTCGCCAGATGATGATAGATCGCGCAGAATCCATTGGCGTGCCATGGCGAGAAAATGTACGTCAATTAAGCCTGCTTGATTGGGATGAGGAGTTATCTGCCATACAAAACCCTAATCTGCAATATCCCGATTATTACACCACTTCATTTCACGCTTACGATGAAGGAAATTTAAGCTGGAAAGCTGCTTGGGAAGTAGAATCGGCTTCTCGTGCTGTCCACGCTCAAATATGGTCTAAAAATAATGGCGATGTCAATGGAGACTGTATGCTACGGGATAGCTATAGTCGGGCTATTGGACAACAATTAGAGATTACTCCCCAGAACATTCTCGATTTGGGTTGTGGTGTGGGAATGAGTACCTTTGCGCTCGCTGAAATTTATCCCCAAGCTCAAGTTACTGGAGTCGATCTTTCTCCTTATTTTTTGGCAGTAGCGCGATACAAATCCCAACAGGAACAACAAAATGTTAGTTGGATTCATGCACCAGCAGAAAACACGGGTTTGCCAGATAGTAGCTTTGATTTTGTATCTGCTTGCTTGATGTTTCACGAGTTACCTACTGATGCAGCCCTAGCTATTATCGCCGAATCATATCGTTTATTACGTCCTGGTGGTTATTTGGGAATTATGGATATGAATCCTAATTCAGACACTTTTGTTAAAATGCCTCCCTATATCTTGACTCTACTTAAAAGTACCGAACCTTATTTGGATCGTTATTTTGCTCTAGAGATGGAATCTGTTTTTATTAATGCTGGCTTTACTCTTCCTAGTATTACAACTTCCTCGCGAGTGTCCCTACCCTCAATCGTAACGGAGTGGAGATAGG
>CAYXWE010000318.1:0-5237 GCA_964468145.1 uncultured Pleurocapsa sp. | reverse complement strand
TATATCGCGCACCTTCTACGCCGATACCGTTAGCGTCAATATACAGCGTTTTTAGAGATCTATTTTGCTTGAGGCTCTCAAAAAGTATTTTTGTACCATCATCTAGCATTCCTACATTAACTAGATCGAGAGTTTGCAAACCTTGATTGACTTCTAGCATCTGGGCTATCTGACCTACCCCTTGAGCTTTTAACGGGTTACGTTTGAGCCACAGCGATTCTACTACATTATTGCGCTTCAGAGCTTTAGCTAGTTTTGTTGCACCTTGGGCGGTAAAACAGTTTCCTGCTAGATAGTAGGTTTTAATTGCTGGGGAAGATTCACTCTCAATTAGGGCAGCGATCTTGGATGCACCGCGATCGCCTACGATATTATTACCCAACAAAAAGTGTTCGACATTCGCATTGTCTTTAATGGAGTCAACTAATTCTCCAATCCAATCGCGCCCTACTACCTGCTTGCACATATCGATTCGTCCGTCATTGTAGTAAGCCCCACGGACAAATTCTACACATTCTTGGGCTGCTGCTTTACCCTGTTTTAGATGGGAAAAAAAAGGCGTTAATTCATCTAAAGATGCAACCTCAACTGGCATCGCTGTAGGATTAAGAATTTGCTCGGAAAGAGGTTCGTCTAGAAGGCTTTCAAAAATTTTTCGTTGACCAAACTTACGTGCATCGCGAAATCTGTCTTGATATTTTTCTCGATCGGTATTTCGATCTTGCTGTAGTGCAACCTGCTGTCTATAAGCTGCACGTAATTTCGATAACAACTTTCCATAAGCAATGTAGCTGTGTACGCGGTTTTCATCTTCGGTGGGGAAGAGAAATCTGGCTAATTCATGAGCCAAGCGGGTTTTCTTGTCTTCTGCACTGTTAATAGTTGGCAATTTAACCGCGTAATCGCTAATAATATTGCCTTCTTCTAAAAGCTTTTTCTCTCGCTCGATTCTCTTGGCAATTTCTGGGATATTGTGCTTTACACCTGTAGCTGTCACTTTATACCTCCTTCTTGATTAGACCTATGGGCAAAAACAATTTCAGGTACATTCATTTAATAGTTTTTTATCATTTGTTTCTAGGGCAGGGCATTTGTCAAAAACTAATGATGACTCAGAACTTATCCAAGAAGTTTATTATAGAGATGGCTTTTTATTATTAGAAAATAGCTTGACAAAAGCGACCAAAGAATCTCGTACATCTTGTAATGGTGGATTGTATTTTGCCAGCGACCAGATAGTTAAACAGGGCTTGTCTACTACCTTTAATAAAGGTAAGTCGTCGTAGGAATCTGTCACCAAGATCGATGATTCGATTGCTTCAGGGGATAAAACTTCTTCGACCATTAATAATTTACCTTTTCCGCGATCTTTTGCCCCTTGCCAAAATCTACAGGCGATCGCTTTATCGTATCTAAGATCGAAACAATCCAAGATTGGGTTAATAATAAAACTAAATCCCAAACTAGCAACAATAATAGAAGCCTGGGGATTATTCGCGATCGCTTCTGTTAGTTCGAGATTGGCATAGTCTTGAGCTAAATTTATCGCTTTTTTCTGCCAAATAAATAATGTCCAAGGTAACAATAAAGTAGCACCAACTACTAAAAACCAATCCCGAATTTGACTACCCCGAAAAGGCTTTGGCAGCCAAGACCAAGGTTGAATTAAGCTAATAACCTTAAGCACGATAAAACCCAACCAACGGGGACGCAAACTATCTAAATACTCGGCAGTCGAATTGCGTAAAAAAAGAGTTTCATCAAAATCGAGAATTATTATCGTGCGATCGCTAGCTTGTTTAATATAGTTAATTGCTAGAGTCGGTTCGATAAAATCAACTTTATCATTCACTTCATAATTCATTTAGTATTACTCAACCAATAAACAATAGTTAATCAGTATAGATCGATCGGTATTAAGTAGTAGTAGAACTTGTAGTAGTAGTTTCTACATAGTTAGAACCATCTTCAAATACTGGTTTAATGCGAGATAGCATTCTGATAAACTGACCTTTTCCTTGGATTATGCACCAAATAATAATTGTCCAAGTCTGCCAATTTTGCCATAAATAAAGATCCTGAGTACTGAAAGAAAATCCGACCAAAATAAATACAAAGATTAAGCAACGCAATACCTTTTCTGGTATCTGTGTTGGCCAATCTTTCGAGTTGCCTCCAGAATAACGGTAAACGATATAGAGAATACTGCGAGCTAAAATATTACTAGACAAAAGACTAGTGCCAATCGGATTAATAGTAGTAACTGCCACAAAGCCATAATAACGGAAGGACTGCAGCCAAATATAAAGCCAAGTTCTAGTATGTTTGTTGAGGTTGTTATATGCCCAAAAGCACAGTCTGGTTAATAAAAGAAATGCTCCCCAATAAAGACCAATCAATAAGACAGGATCGATCGCGACAATTTGCATTTCTAACTCCGAACCGTTAAATAAGTATCGCACTCCCTGAGCCTTTTCTAATAGAGTTACGCCAATCGCACCAAACACTAAAGACCAAAACCAAGGGAGAAAACTCGACATCATAAGCTTATATTCATAATAAGTTTTAGCCAGTTTGGGTTGTTCTTCGTATTTTTCGGCTACCAAATCATTTTCGTAGTATCCCAATTCGTACACACACCAAAAAGAAATTAGTAAAAACAAAATACTGGCAGCTTGCAGGGGGGAATTATTTACCTGCCAAGCAAAAGCGAATAGTAAGATCGGCAGATCGTCCCACATAATTACTTTTAAAGTATAATTTTCTCCCACTCTTTTCACTTTTTCCAGGTAAGAAAACGGAAAATAAATAATATTGTTTATTTGTAGACTGCCTTGCATAATTAAGTTACATAATATTAAACATCACAATACTGTCCTAAAGTAACTAAGCTTGAGTGTGATCTGATTCGGCGAATCATAAAGTAAGATAAATTGCCAGTAACTATGAAGGAAAAATATCAAGACTTGACAGTCCGAGATTGGCAAAGTCGCGATCGCCATGCTGCAGCCGAAGTAATTCGGCAGGTGTTAACTGAATATGGCTTACCCTGGCAGCCTGAGTCAGCAGATCGAGATGTAATAGAGGTAGAATCTGCTTACTTGGACGCGGGGGGAGAATTTTGGGTAATAGAACAAAATAAGACAATTGTCGGAACATCCGCATATCAGCCCATCTCCAGGGGTAACAATGCAGTGGAGATTCGCAAAATGTATTTGTTGCCGATAGTTAGGGGTCGAGGATTGGGTGTATATTTATTAAGGCAGTTAGAAAAGGCGATCGCTGTTAAAGATTATCAAGAAATTTGGATTGAAACCGCGAGTATTTTAAAAGAAGCGGTAAGATTATACGATCGCAATGGCTATCAACCAGCTAATGGCGTTGAAACTGCAAGATGCGATTTGGTTTATGTCAAAAAATTGCACCATTAAAACCATTGAAATTTAGAGTAATTTAAATACAAACAAACAGATTATGTTTTTATTGGCTGGGGATATTGGTGGGACAAAGACTATTTTACGCCTGGTAGAGGTGACAGAAGTTACCCTCACGGAAAAAACTTTCAAAACTGTCAAAGAGGCACAATATGTTAGTGCTAACTTTCCCGATTTAGTACCGATGGTACAAAAATTCATGGGCGAGGACAAAAATCTCAAACCCCAAATTGCTTGTTTTGCGATCGCAGGGCCAGTAGTAAATAATACTTGCAATTTGACCAATCTGAGTTGGATTTTGGATACGCCTCGTTTAGAATTAGAATTAGACATTCCCAAAGTTAGCTTAATCAACGACTTTGCTGCCAACAGCTTTGGCATCTTGGGTTTAAAAGATTTTGACGTTCATACCCTGCAAGCAGGAGAAGCCAGAGAAGATGCACCCATCGCGGTAATAGGTGCGGGGACGGGATTGGGAGAAGCGTTTCTAATTCCCCAAGGAAAAAAATATCAGATTTTTGCTAGCGAGGGAGGACACGCAGATTTTGCTCCTCGCAACGATCTCGAAACAGATTTACTAAAGTACCTGCAAGTCAAGTTAAATGTCGAACATATATCTGTGGAAAGGGTAGTATCCGGTCAGGGTATTGCTTCGATTTATCAGTTTTTACGGGATACCAAATACGCCCCCGAATCCCCAGAAATTAGCGAGAAGATTGAGTTTTGGGAACAAGAAACCAAGAAAACCATCGATCCTGCTGCCATTATTTCTCAAGCAGCTTTTAAACAAAGCGATCGCCTGTGCGAAAAAGCGATCGAGATTTTTATCGAAGCCTACGGTGCAGAAACAGGGAACTTAGCTCTTAAGCTGCTGTCTTATGGCGGGATTTATATTGCAGGAGGAATCGTAGCCAAAATACTGCCTTTGATGCAGGATGGTAGATTTTTGAATACTTTCAAAGATAAAGGCAGAGTCAGCAGTTTGATTGAAGAAATTCCCGTCCACATTGTTCTCAACCCCCAAGTAGGATTAGTCGGTTCGGTATTATACGGCTTGCAAAATCAAGATTAATTAGATTTGTTTTCGCGACCGCCTGTGGGAAATATCTCAACTACAACTAAAGCGATCGCTTTACCATAGAGTTATAGTTAAAATTTAATAATTGATATATTAGATTCAGAATCAAGATTCTCAGCCTGCAAAATAAGGCGATCGCGATTATCAAAAACGATTTCTAGTTTGATACCATCAAGATTTATCGAGCATACAGAAGCGGATGTTATAGTTAATCCCTGAAGTGCAAAACGACTATCTATCTGATATACGGGACAATCTTGGCAATTATCAAGATCTTCTGTATAATTTTCTGCAAATTCACCAGAGTAATATACAGAAGCAAAACAACACCCCCCATCGAGAAATATTCTGTACCAGCATTCTTCTTGTTTTAGCTTCAACCAAATAAGAAAGATATCTGTAAAAGTATTATGGCGATCGATACCATCTATACAAATAATTTGCTCTATAGCGCGATCGATTAACTCAAAAAATTCTCCCCGATCGTCCTGGAATATTCTAGTCATGCTAAATGATTAAAATATACCCATATCACTTCGATCGCAGGAAAACTCAAAAACAATTCGAACAAGGTAAAATTGTCCGAGCTGTAGTATTTTTCGACATTAATTATTTAATCTACAACTTTCCTTAAATGCCGGGAGGCAGACTTGAACTGCCGACACGAGGATTTTCAGTCCTCTGCTCTACCACCTGAGCTATCCTGGCTCGCTTTTTATCGCGCT
>CAYXWE010000317.1:0-5259 GCA_964468145.1 uncultured Pleurocapsa sp. | reverse complement strand
GTCTTTGCGCGAGATCTAAACTCAAAACATGAAGTGCAGCCTCAAAGAGAAATGGTATTACCGTCGCCGTGGGTTTAAAGCCTTGCCCTTCGAGGCTTGCATATAGTTATTACTAGTCAATTAAAACCAAAAACTAACAACTAACAACTAACAAGCAAAATCCTTATCTTTTAAGACGAGGAGGATATCAATGCCTAACATTTTGTACCAAATTCTTTTTAATCTCTTGCTGACAAATCCACCAAAAATAAATAGTCATATTAATTAACCCCACTAATTTTGTGCCATCTTCCAACATCGCATGAATACCACGGCTACTTATAGGAGTAATATCGATCGCGCTAGAAAAACCAAATAAACAGAAAGATATCAATAAAGGAAAATAAGGAGTCTGGCGTATGGTGTAGCGAAATAGCCAAGCATAAACAATTAATACTACGCCGTACAGCGAATAAACCCCTACTTTGATTACTTTACAAGTACCAAACAAAAGACATAAATTCAAAGTCAAACGAAAGCGATCGTCAAGAAACAGCAGCAACATAACTAAACTGCTGGCAAATAAAAAGATCTTAAAATTGCGATCGCGAGATGGAAGCAAAATCGCCGAAAATAAGCATACTGAAATAGCCGCACACCACATAATTTCCGAAATACTGGTAAACCAACCCAGATAAAAAATACCAACATCAAAAGGATCGCTAAACAGATTTTCAATACCAGCTCCTTTGCTCTTGATTCTGGCATACAAGCTCAACCCGCCAAGAAAAACAATGGTCAAGATATTTAACCAGATTAAAATCGGAATACGACTAAAATGCCGTTTTCCTCTATCTAACCAAGACTTAATTATGGGCAAATCAGTATTTTTTTTACTCATGAGAATAAATTTATAATTTTAGAAGTTTTAACGAGCTTCGCCCGAGTGCCCGAGCACCTTCGTTTAATATAAAAATTGATATCGTATTCCATACTATCTAAAAGTCAAAAGTGACTATATATAGAGGCGATCGCCCAATATGAACCTAAAACGATTTATTTCTCTAGTTATTAGCGTCGCCATCTTATTGTTTATCTATGTCAAAATCGATCTTGTCAATCTTTTAGAAGTATTCCGCAACTGTAATACTGCAGTACTGATAACTGCTCTGGCTATGGTGATTCCCATCACTCTAATTACCTCCTGGCGGTTACAGCAATTAGTACCCCAAAGGAGTTTGGGCATATTGGAAGCCAATCGTTTAATTTTGGGTGCGAGCGTACTCAACATGGTTTTACCCTCTAAGATGGGAGATATTGCTAAAGCTTACTTTATGGCAGAACGTTCTAATTTAAGCGTTAGTTTAGCGATCGCCATCTCTATTTTTGAAAAGGCTTGCGATCTACTTTCTCTATTACTATGGTGTGTTTTTGGCTTAATACTCTATCCCACCAAAGATCCTCTATTTTGGACGATGACAGTAGGGGTAGGGGGTGGATTGGTATTGGGTTTATTGTTACTCGCCTCACAACAATGTGCTAATTTGTTTTTCCGTTACGCGATCGCCATTGCACCGAAATCAATTAAACAGAAGTTAGCCAAAATGGAGTCTGATTGGCTAGAAATGCACGAATACTTTTGGCGCGATCGACAACACCTATTATTAATTACCAGTACTTCAATTTTTATTTGGTTTTTACATTTACTACAAATCTGGCTATTTATCCTCGCCCTACGAGCCACCGTTCCTTTTTTGGTTAGTTTGGCTTTATCTCCCCTATCAATTTTGGCGGGATTGTTACCCCTAACTTTTGCAGGAATTGGCACTCGCGATGCAGCCCTAATTTATTTCTATCAAGATTACTTCAACGAAGCCACGGGAGCAGCCTTGGGTTTACTCTGCACCTCTCGTTATTTCATTCCCGCACTGATTGGGTTGCCGTTTTTAGGACAAATGATGGCGTTTAAAGAACAAGCAACAAAAGACAAAGGACAAAAACAAAAGGATTAATAATTAATAATTGTTTGACAAGATATGAGGGGGAGAGTCTCACAATAAAGTTAGATAACTTATGTCAACAAACTAAAAATGATTAGTTTCCGTAAATTCTTAGTAGCGTTTGTTCTAACTGGCTGCTTGCTATTAACATCCTGCGCGCCCCAACAAGTTGATACCCGCTTTGATGGCGCACAAAAAGAAAGTACTAGTAAAGGTGCTACTGCTGTTGTAGATAACTCCCAGTCGGGAAGTGCTTTTAACCGTTATTTTCCCGATAGTGGTAGTGGCTACGATCGCGTCTATTCCCAAGAGAAACAAGGTTTTGCTCAAGCCAAATTAAAAAAAGATGGTCAAGAGATTGCTATCTTATCCATTTCTGATGTTTTAAATAATACTAGTACGGTTAATAAATTCCAAGATAGTACCAGTCAAATAAAAGGCTTTCCCGCCGTTAGCCAAGGTAAAACAGGAACAGCAGTTTTAGTTGGCGATCGCTATCAGGTTAAAATTCGCTCGAAAGATGATTCTTTTACCGAAAGCGATCGCGAAACTTGGTTGGGTAAATTCGATCTGAGGGGATTATCAAAACTTCAGTAGCATCTTCAACTAGTACCAAGACAATACATAATTAAAATTAAGGAGCAAGAGCCGTGAGTGAATCCATTTTTGAATTGGTAGACAATCTACCAGAAAAGAATCTCACCACCATGATGCTGAGATCTCTAGACAATATTGTTCCTGGGGAATGGGAAAATACTGTTGGCTTTGTCAATACTATTAAAAAAGTAACGGGAGAAGATGACGAAGATCTGATTCAACAAATAGGCGATCGCGCAATTTGGCTGTACAATGATAAATCCCAAGGATACCGTCGTGCTATGTGGCTCTACAAAACTGTAGATCGCACCGATAAGGCTCTAGGATCGGCTGCCTTAGCCAATAAGGTAGGTAACAAAATTCCTTTGATTGGTGGTTTGCTTAGTAAAGTAACCCCCAACCCCGACAAAGCCCAGGCGATCGATCTATCAGTAAAGCTAGTTGTCGAACTAGTGGCATTTTGCCAGATCAACGGTATCCCTGGAGATAGTATTGGTGATTTTGTCGGTGCATTGGGTGACTATAGCGGAGAATCTTTGATGCGAATGGCTGCTTTAGTCTGTGTAGATGGTTTAATACCTCTTGGCCCAGATTTCTTACTCAAGGCACAATCTAGCTTAAGCAATATTAGCCCTAAAGATCTCGAATCTAATTCAACTTTCCAAGGTGTAGAAGAATCAATTCCTGGTGGCAATGCCAGAGGTAAACTAGATTTCATCGGCGAAAGCTTTGATTCGGTAAAAGGCTGGATGTCCGATTTTGTAGAGAGCAAAAATCTCAATCCCGAAAAAGTAATGAATAACTTACAGGGATTTTTAGAATTTTCGGACAACAAGCTCGATTATGTAGCAGCTTTTATCGATGTGTCTACTAACTACTACGAACACACAGGCACGCAGACTTTAGCCAGAAGGTTAATCGAACGTGCTTATGATGAAGTTTAAAAGGCAATCCTAAGCATTGGCGAATTTTTTTCGCATAATCAAACAGTTTCGATGGTTGGGCAGGTTGAGATATTGCAGTTCGTCAGTGAGTTTTTTGATAAACTGTAATCCTCGACCACCTTCTTTTTCCAGTGAGTGAGCTTCTCGTTCCCCTTTAATCAGTTTGGCATCAAGATCGAATGGCTTTCCTCGATCCCAAATTCGCATTTCCAGAAAGTTTGGTTGTAACTCTACTTCCAAATCGATGGGCGTGTTTTTTGGTAAATTTTGATGGGCGTGGCGCACAGCATTGGTAAAGGCTTCGACTAATGCCACTTCACATTGCCAGCCCATTTTTTGAGGTACTAAAGGAAAGATTAAACCTTCAAACCATTGTAATACTTCCTTTAAAGCCTCTAACTCTGTTTCAACTTGTAAGGTATATTGTCTAACTTCTTGGTGCGATTTCATTCAACGCTATATGGTATAAACTCGGTGAGATATTGCTAAAATTCTTACTTATTAGTTTTCTAGCGAAAATTTGAGGTCGATCTTACACTAGATAAAGATAAATTAAGTAAAACTATATACTATTAATGTTAGCTTAGAATATACTGAATATTAAGGTAAAAGGTATATTTTTTTACATTTTTGTTATAATCAATTATGTATTGAAACCATGACTAAAAAACTAATTAAGATCTAACTGTATTTAGTTCAATAGTCGGGCAATAGCTCCCTCGTATTTTAATGTTCGGTTTCATAAATTTAAACAAACCCGATGGTTTCACCTCTCATGACTGTGTAGCCAAATTACGCAAGTTGCTCGACACCAAGAAAGTAGGACACGGGGGAACTCTAGATCCTTCTGCAACTGGAGTACTGCCGATCGCTGTGGGGAAAGCGACTAGACTGCTACAATTTTTGCCCGAACCCAAAGCCTACCGCGCCCGCATTCGTTTGGGAGTTGTCACTACCACCGATGACTTGGAAGGGGAGATTATTAGAACTGCCGATACTGTAGATATAGAGCCTCCTCAAATTACCAATGCTTTAAATAACTTTGTCGGTACTATCGAACAAGTACCTCCTATATATAGCGCAATTAAAAAAAATGGCAAAAAACTCTACGATTTAGCCAGGAAAGGAGAAGAAGTAGAAATCGAACCTCGAACTGTTACTATTTCTAAAATAGAGTTAATTGATATTCAGCGAGGGGAATTTTACGAACTAGAAGTAGATGTAGAATGTAGCCCTGGTACATATATACGAGCGATCGCCCGCGACTTAGGAGAAACTCTGGGAGTGGGCGGTACACTAGCTAATTTAATCCGTACTCAAAGCTGCGGAATGCACCTGGTTGACAGCATCACCTTCGAGGAAATTGAAAGTCACTTAAGCGAGCAAACCTTTACCCCGATCGAACCAGGCTTGGTTTTAGCTCATTTGGGCAGGGTCACCCTCACCCCAAACTCGGCAAGACTTTGGGGTCAAGGTCAATTAATAGATCTATCAGAGGCGATCGCTGGCGATCGCCTATCTCCAGTCAAAGTTGGGGATTATATTGTTACCTATGCCGAAGATAAAACCTTTCTGGGGATTAGTATTCTCTTTAAACGTAACGACATCATGAAAATTAAACCCAAAATTGTATGTGTTAGTTAATAATTGGCAAACTGATTACTCATTACTGATTACTCATTACTGATTACTCATTCGGGCGGTGCTTTTCCCTCGTCGGTCAACAGCGGGCGCGAGAC
>CAYXWE010000316.1:0-5273 GCA_964468145.1 uncultured Pleurocapsa sp. | reverse complement strand
AGGGGCAAGCGCTACTCCCGAAAATATTGAAAAATGGATGTTAATCTGCGTCCGCGCAGCTCGTTTTCACTTGTTCCCTAGCGTCACCTCCATCAATCAGCCCAAACCAGGATACGATTCGGGAGAAATCGTCGATTCAATTGTGGGAGAAGTAGATGAATCCTTATTAAGCGATCTCATCGCAGATGAAGAGATTCAACAACGAACCCAGCAACAAACTGATATTAATGAATTTTTAAAATCTACTATCGAGAAATTAAAGCCAGAGGAACAAAAACTCTTAGAACTATATTATTCTCTACAGCTAAAACAGGCAGATATAGCTAAGGAATTAAACACTCAACAATACACGATTTCTCGTAAGTTGGCGCGGGCGAGAAAAAGTTTGCTCAAATCTTTAGCAAAATGGACTCAAGAAACTATGCATATTTCTTTGACCTCGGACATACTCAATAATATCAGCTCGCTATTAGAAGAATGGTTAGCTGGCTATTACGGCACTGACCTATAACAAAATCATATATCCTCAAGAGTATATCCGATGACTACCACCAACCAAACATTATTTAACCCCACTCAATTAGTAATCGAACTAAACCAAGCTACTATCGATCGCGCCTGGAAACAAAGCCAAAAAGCGGGCAATTCTACGAGCCAGTGGCAACAGTATCTTAACCAAACAACTTTAGATACTTTTTTACCTTGGTTGCGCGAAGAGGAAGATAGCACTGCTAAGGCGGGTTTAGAAGGAACTAATCAAAGGGATCTTTGGTCGGTGGTAAACGGTGCTGCTATCGATATTGATGGTGCAAAACTAGTTTTAATTCCTACAGAAGCAGAAGACTTGAGTGAATTACGAGTACCCCAAGAATGGATCGATATTCCTGAATTAGTAGCTGATTATTACCTAGCAGTACAGGTAAGCATAGACGGCGGTTACATCAGAGTTGGGGGTTATGCCACTCATCAACAGCTAAAAAACAATGGTGACTTCAGTCATAGCGATCGCACCTATAGCTTAAGCGATGAAGAACTAATCGCCGATATCGATGTCTTGTGGGTAGCTAGAGAACTATGTCCCGATGAAGTAACTCAAGCAGCTGTTGCGCCCATAAATACCTTGGCGGATACTCAGGCAGCAAACTTAATTCAACGTTTGGGCGATCGTTCCCAGGTTTTACCTCGTTTAGCCGTTCCTTTTGCTACTTGGGCGGGGCTAATCAAAAGTTCGGGCTTGCGGAGTCGTTTGGCTGCTGCTCGTCGTGGAGAAGGTTCTAAGACTCCAGTGTTGCAGTGGTTAAAAGAAGGCGCGAGCAAAGCAATATCTGAATTTGGCTGGAGACAAATCCAAATGAGCCCCAGTGCTTCGGGGGCGAGAAGCGCGACTGTTGCAGAACCAGTTAGTAATAACGTATCCGAATTTGGTTTAGCCAAGAAAATTAGTATTGCTAATCAGTCTTATGAATTGAGAGTTTTACCTTTGGAGGAAGCAGATTCTTGGAGATTTGAACTGTGCTGTCTCACTCCTGGTTGCCTAATTTTACCTGGGATAAAACTCAGATTGCTTACTGAAGATTTAGAGGCTTTTGAGGGTAATGAAGACTCTGCCAGCGAACCAGTAGAAAAACTGTTTATCGAGTTATATCTAGAAGCAGGAGAGTCTTTAGTTTGGCAAGTAGAACCAACTCCCGATAATTATCAACAGGAAGTATTACAGTTTTAAATTGATAAATTGATATGAGAATTGGAAAACTCCCGTACCAATGTTTTGCTCCTGTGCGGAATTATATATAGAAAATTATAATAATTATCAAGGAAAAGACAAAACTAGTCTCCAACAGGCATATCGCACCATGGCGGATGCACTACGCTATTTACCATCGGAGATCGCCAAAAATTTAACGGTTAAGGTCATCCTTAAATTAATTTCAGTGTCAATTTTGCCCCCTGCACGAGTAAAGAAACTCAAAAAAATGAAACATAAAATTTTTCAATAGTACTCGGTCTTAAACTTTAAAGGCTACGAATAGAAACATTGTGTACTTAATGCGTCAAATCACTGACGGTGATTTTATGAACTTAGATGCTCCTCATCCCTGGGTCAAAACTGTTACCGAAGCTAGAGAGATTCAAGAACAGCTTAGGCATAAAGTCATCACTTCGGACAAATTAAAAGAAGTAAAATATGTGGCGGGGGTAGATATTGGATTTAAAGATAACTATAAAATATCTCAAGCAGCAGCGGTAATATTGAGCTATCCCGAATTAGAACTAGTAGAAAAAGCGATCGCCTGTATTCCTACTAGTTTTCCATATATCCCTGGATATCTTTCTTTTCGGGAAATTCCTGCTATTCTAAAAGCATTTGCTTTAATTAAGCAAACGCCAGACCTAATTTTATGCGACGGGCAGGGTTTGGCTCATCCTCGTCGTTTGGGATTGGCTTGTCATTTGGGGGTACTCTTAGATCTGCCTACCATCGGCGTGGCAAAATCCAAGTTTATTGGCGAACACCAACCAGTTCCAATTGAAAAAGGTAGCTGGATGCCATTAATAGACAAGGAAGAAACTATTGGCGCAGTTTTGCGATCGCGCTTCAACGTCAAACCAATTTATGTTTCGGTAGGACACAAAATTGGTTTGCCTACAGCGATCGATTATGTAATGGGCTGTCTGACCAAATATCGCCTACCCGAAACAACTCGCTGGGCAGATAAATTGGCAGGGGATAAGTAGAGAAAAATGGCAATTTATCCTTTACTTGTCGATCTAAATCACATGATATTACAGCGGGGTAGCGTAAAATACGTGTAACAGACAATACAATTATTATTTTTTTACAAAAATACCGTATCTTCTGTTACAATTCTTATTGAGTCCAAAAGAATTAAAGAGTTGCCTCGTTTTGGGACGCGCAACTAAAGATTTTTCCAGACTTAAACAACAACAACATTATTACCTATCCAGCGTAGCTGAACCAGACTCTCGGTCTATCGCCTCGCTGGTATTTTTTTTGCCTATACTTTTGGTTCATAATTAATTCAGAGTACTTTCTAGGCTAAAACCCGCTCATGAGCTATGAAAACCAAGTAGATCCCCAAGTCGAGCTATCACAATTAGAAGAAGAAGAAGATTTATTTGATTATGCCTACGAGCAAGCAGGCAGTATTCCAGGAACGCTAACCATCGAAGAAGATGGTTCGATTCCCGAAATAATTTTGATTGACTACAATCGCGATCGCGCTACTCGCTTTAATAGTTTAACTCCCGAAGCCTGTGCAGAACACTTGAACACTGATTCTGTTTCCTGGGTAGATGTTAAGGGCTTGGGTAGTGAAATTATTTTACAAAAACTGGGTCAAGTATTCGATTTGCACCCCTTAGTTTTAGAAGATATTGTTAATGTTCCCCAAAGACCAAAGGTAGAAGATTACCCCCAACAATTGGTCATTATTACCCAAATGGTCGTTCCCAAACCTTCAGGAGAAGGATTCTGGCTCGAACAAGTTAGTCTGGTGGTGGGAAAAAATTATTTACTGACGGTACAAGAAAAACCAGAAAAGGATTGTTTTTTACCTGTAAGGCGCAGAATTAAATTCAACAAAGGCTCAATCAGAGACATGGGAGTAGATTATCTCGCCTATGCCCTCTGGGATGCTGTTATCGATGGTTTTTTTCCTATTTTAGAAACTTATGGCGAAAAAATAGAGGAGCTCGAAGACGAGGTTCTTTTTAACCCCAACAATAGCTCTCTGGCTGATGTTTATCAAGTAAAAAGAGAGCTATTAGCCCTAAGACGTGCTATATGGCCTCAAAGAAGTGCCTTAAATACTTTAATTAGAGATGGTAGTAGCGTCATCGATCCTAATATTTTAATTTTTCTGCGAGATTGTTACGACCATACCGTACAAATTATTGACATTATTGAAACTTATCGCGAATTGGCTTCTAGCTTGACTGATATTTATCTTTCTGCAATTAGCAATCGCATGAATGAAGTAATGAAACTACTAACCGTAATTTCGAGCATCTTTATACCTCTAACCTTTATCGCAGGTATTTACGGCATGAATTTCGATCCTCAAGCCTCTCCCTGGAATATGCCCGAATTAAGCTGGTATTGGGGTTATCCCTTTTGTTGGGGACTAATGTTCGCTACGACGGCTGCTTTAGTATTTTTCTTTTGGCGACGGGGTTGGTTTAAAAATTTCTCTAAAATACCAAAATGATTGGCGATAACTGAAAATTGGGAAAACTAATGACTCATAACTAATAACTAATGACTAATAACTTATATGGCTGTTAGATCGTCGAAAAGCAAATTGCAGGAATCGAGTAACCGTACCGTAGGAAATCAGCTACAGGCAATTCCCATAGTTATAGTCATTAGCTCGATCTTCTTTGGCGGTATCGGTTGGCGATTGTTTTTTTTACAAATACAACAGGGAGATGCTAATCAACTAAAAGCAGAACGGAATCGGACACGCATTGTTCCCAAACCTCCAGTGAGGGGTGGCATTTTCGATCGCGATGGCGAAATACTGGCTACTAATCGTCTATCCCATTCTGCATACCTGTGGCCTAAAGGGCAAAAACAAAGAAATTGGTCGAAAAATCGCCATATAATTGCCCAAATTCTAGACATAGACCCTCAAGATCTTCAAAAAAGAGTAGAAGAAGCAGGGTATAACTATCCTAGTTTAATCCCTATTGCCCGCAACCTTACTCCCAGGCAAATTACCGCCCTAGAAGAATATCGCGCCCAATTAAAATGGGTTGAAATTGATGTGGGTAAAGTTAGATACTATCCCCAGGGTAAATTAGCTGCTCATATTATTGGCTATACGGGAGAACTAAACCAAGAGGAACTAAAGCAAAAAAAAAGTAAAGGTTATCGCTTGGGAGATGTGGCGGGAAAAGCGGGGTTAGAACTTTCTTATGAAGATAAACTTAGAGGGGCTTGGGGAGGTCTAAAACTGGGGGTAGATGGGGCGGGGCGTATCACCGAATTTTTAGGAGAAGATCCAGCCCAAGAAGGAGAAGACATTACTTTAACTATTGATGCAGACGTACAGCGGGCTGCAGAGAAGGCACTCGAAGCAACTAAAACTAAAGGTGCAATTGTCGCCTTAGATCCCCATACTGGAAGCGTGCTGGCTATGGCTAGCTATCCTAGTTTCGATCCCAATATTTTTTCTCGTCCGATTACTACTAAAATCTGGCAAGAATTACAGGCTCAAGGGAATCCCTTTCTCAATTTGGGATTGCGAGCC
>CAYXWE010000315.1:0-5279 GCA_964468145.1 uncultured Pleurocapsa sp. | reverse complement strand
GGTCATCGCTACCATTGGTTACAATAATCCAGTCGGTCGGTATATCTAATGCCTTACTAACTGCCCTACAAAAATCTCTAGAGTAAGGATCGGGATAGCGTCGCAACCATTCGCTATCTATATTACGTAAAACCTCGATCGCTTTGGGTGAAGGAGGATAAGGATTTTCGTTCGTGTTGAGTTTTATCACAGGCATTTGGGGGGCGGGTTGTTCCCCAGGAATATAGCCTTGCATTTGGGCGATCGCCTGACGAAAGTAATTCATTTTAATTATTAGTTGCTAACGATGGGTTATCGTTCTATTTTCCTGCTTCTATTTAATTATTGGTTGGGATCTGTTTTTATTACTAAAAGTTATTAAGTAAATAAATATTAAGACTACTATTGAGAATTGAGTTACGAGTTTACAAGTGCTTTGGAGGTATGTTATTTTCTTGAACAAATAAACAATAAATTAGGCTTATATTGGGGTTTTATTGGCAATTTCACTCTAACTCTACAGGTTGCCATAGATTAAAGCTATACAGAGAGAAGAATTAAGGCAATCGCCTGGCTCGACATAATGGTCTAACTCAACAAAAGTACACAAACTCTTATTGACTAAGTAATTCAGCCCATTGACAACTCAATTGATTTAAGAACTAAATTCAGGTAAGTTCGGGTTAAGCTAAAAGCTATATATATTGGGGCTTTCAACAAGGTGATTGGGTATGCGCCCTCGGGTGGCGCACCCCTCAGCTTCAAAATTGCTTTTTTGTCCAAATATTCTCTAACTATCTAGATAAAAAAATAACTCAAAAGCTAATGGCGGGTATCTAGTAGCTAATAGCTACCCTGACAAATCAATGTCCTTATCCCGAACTCACGTTGAATTATCATAAGTTTTTGACAAATAACAAATGACTAATAACAAAACTAAGGACTAAGAACTAACAACCAAAAACTTCAATTAAAACTGATTTAAAAAGCGCAGGTCACTATTATACAAACGACGAATATCATCTATTTGATGTAAGACCATGGCAAATCTTTCTACACCAAAACCCGCTGCAAAGCCTGTATAAATTTCAGGGTCGTAACCAACTGCTTTGAGTACATTGGGATCGACCATGCCACAGCCCATTACTTCCAACCATTTACCTTTCCACTGCACGTCAACTTCGGCAGAAGGCTCTGTAAAAGGAAAATAGCTAGTGCGAAACTGTACGGGTAGCTCGTCGCCAAACATCCGCTGCAAAAACTCTTTAATTGTGCCTTTGAGGTCGGTAAATTTAAGTCCCTTATCAATTGCTAAAATTTCTACCTGATTGAATACTGCCGAATGGGTAGCATCTACCGTATCGCGACGATATACTCGACCAGGAGCAATAATCCTAATGGGTGGTTCGTTATTCTCCATGTAGCGAATTTGCACCGAAGAGGTATGAGTGCGGAGTAGATTACCTCCTGGTAAGTAAAAAGTATCCTGCATATCTCTAGCAGGATGATCGGGGGGAGTATTAAGAGCCTCGAAATTATAATAATCGGTTTCAATTTGAGGCCCTGTAGCAACGGTATAGCCCAATCCCACAAAAATATCCAAGACGCGATCGACTACACCATTGAGGGGATGAACTCGACCCAAAGGACGATTGACCCCAGGCATAGTTACATCGATAGTTTCTGTTTTTATCTGGGCTTCGATTTTAGCTTGCTGCAGGTCTTGTTTGCGCTGTTCTAAGCTAGTTTGGACTGCTTGTTTGACTACATTAGCTTGAGAACCAACTGCAGGACGTTCTTCGGGAGACAATTTGCCCATACCTCGCAAAATCTGGGATACTTGACCTTTTTTACCCAGATACTTCACTCTTAGCTGCTCTAGTTCTTCTAGGCTATCGGTGGAGGCGATCGCATCTACGGCGACAGTATTTAGTTCTTGTAGTTGTTCTAAAAGAGAATTCGTAGTCATTCAGGATAAGTAACAATGAAGATCGAGCGAAGGATATTTATATTTAACCTCATCAATCATATAACGGATCGGAAATTTACAACTTCTATAACGAGTTCGATGAAACTAATAGACCTCGGATGGCTTGTAGGATGGGTGTCTGGTAGTTCGTACCTTTGTAGATGCGATCGCTTAAAATTAGGTTCTATCTGAAAAATGAGATCGCACGAATCGCGATTTTAATCTGAGATCGGCTTATTTTTTGATGCAAAATATTGTTGATGCTCCTCATCTGCGAGGTAATATTCTTTAGCTGGCATAATCTGGGTTACTATATCGCGATCGTATTTGCCAGACTGCTGTAGCTGTAGTTTCGATTGACGGGCGATTTGCTCTTGCTTCCAATTATGATAAAAAATAACAGAGCGATATTGTTCTCCGCGATCTGCACCCTGACGATTGAGGCTAGTTGGGTCGTGAATCTGCCAAAATATATCGAGTAATTCTTGATAAGTAATAATATTAGGATCGTATTCAATTTGGGCAACTTCTGCATGACCAGTGATTCTGGCTACCACATCAAGATAAGAAGGATTGGCAAAATCTCCACCCATATAACCAACAGAAGTTTTGCTTACTCCCAATCGATTGAGAAATTCATTCTCTGTTTTCCAAAAACACCCCGCACCAAAAGTAGCTTTTTCCATCGATCGCTATTAATGTAAATTATAAAAATATTAAGCAGCTCAACCTAAATAAAGTAAGGTTTGTAGTTAACCCTTTAGGGCTAAACCAGTAACTGGTCGTGGCTTTAGCCATGACTGCGACCATTATCTATTTTGCGTTTAATAAAGTGGAGCTATTTATCGATCGAGATTATCAATTAAACTATGGCATCAAAATCGAATATAAAAAAAGACAATACATCAAAAAATACCCCTCAAGAAAGCGAACCAGAAAAAATTTTGTGTCCCCATTGTTTGCGCACAGCAACTAACGGTATTAAGTGCAAAGGAATTTGTGTTGCCGAAAGTGATTATTGAGCTTCAATTATTTTCGTAGCCAATTCTGGTGTTAGAGGTTTCGAGATTAAAAATCCTTGACCGTATTCTACTCCCAGAAACTTGAGGGTGTTTAATTGTGCTTCGGTTTCTATTCCTTCTGCCACAATTTGCATTTTTAATACTTTAGCTAAAGTAACGATCGCTTTGACGATTTCTAAGTTCTGTTGTTCTACATTCATAGCATTGATAAAAGCACGATCTATTTTGAGAATATCTACGGGAAATTGGGGTAAATAACTCAAGGAAGAATAGCCAGTGCCAAAATCGTCAATAGACAGTTGAATCTTACGGTTTTTAATTTTATTCAAAACCGCAACGACTTTAGTCGTATTTTCAATCAACATACTTTCGGTAATCTCGAACTTGAGACATTTGGGATCGACTTTAGTTTCGGCAATAATGCGGTCGATGTTATTGAGAAAATTGAGGTCGTCTAGTTGTTCTCCTGCGACGTTAATACTCATAAAAAGAGTATTTGCTGAGGGTAAGCTATCTTGCCAAATGCTTATCTGTTTGCAGGCTTTATCGATTACCCATTCTCCTAAAGGAACAATTAAACCCGTTTCTTCGGCTAGGGGAATAAATTCATCGGGAGAAATCATCCCTTTTTGAGGATGTATCCAGCGCACGAGGGCTTCAAAACCTAATAGTTTTCTGGTACTGAGGTCTAATATAGGTTGATAATAAAGGACTAATTCCCCAACAGATATTGCCTGTCTCAGTTCGTTTTCTAGATCCAAACGTTGCATCGCATCGAGATACATCTGGCGATCGAAGATTTCGTATCTTGCTTTTCCTAATTCTTTTGCTCGATAGAGTGCGGTATCTGCATCCCTCAACAAGTCTATTTCTTCACTGTATTCGCCATTGCCCATCACAATACCGATACTTACCGTAATCGTCAAACTACGAGTGCCTAAAGTAAATGGTGTAGAAAACTCCGCGAGAATTTTTTTAGCTATCGTCACCGCATCACTAATATCCTTAGCTCTTTCGAGTAGAATGGTAAATTCATCTCCTCCCAATCGAGCTAAAATATTATCTTCAACAATACAGTTTTTTAGTCTTTGGGCGCAGGCAATTAATAATTTATCTCCTGCTAAATGTCCCAAACTATCATTAATAATCTTGAAACGATCTAGATCGATAAACAAAATTGCAAATTGTTGTTCGGAATCCTCGATCGCACTATTTAAGCATCTTTTTATAGCCTGCATGAACAAAGTACGGTTGGGTAACTCTGTCAAGCCATCGTGTAAGGCATCGTGACGCAGCTTTTGTTCTAGTTGACGACGCTGCCAAATTTCTTCTTTGAGGTCGCGATTTGCCGATGCCAACTGCATAGTGCGCTCTTTGACTCTTTGCTCTAGCTGTTCGTTGAGAGCTTGAATTTCGGCATTGGCAGCCTGCAGAGCCAATTGATTTTGGACGCGGGCTAATACTTCTTCGATTTGGAAAGGCTTGCCGATAAAATCTGTACCGCCCATTTTGAAAGCTTTAACTCGATCCAAAATATCATCCTGCGCGCTCAAAAAAATTATGGGAATCGAACTAGTAGCAGGATCTGCCTTCAACTGCTGGCAAATTTCATAGCCACTGAAATCGGGCATATTAATATCCAGCAAAATTAAGTGGGGTAAATCGTGACGCGCCCCCATCAGTGCCATCTTGCCATTTTTAGCACAGCGTATTTTGTAACCTTGGCTGGTAAGGGTTGTGGATAATAATCTTAAATTATCTGGTACATCGTCCACAATTAAAATTTTACAGGCAGATGTTTCGGGTTGCTGGTTCATGAAACGAGATTGAGAATTATATCGAAATCAAAGTTAGCAGCTTTATTTGCCAAGGCTTCTTTTATAAGATCGCGGTCGTTGGGAATTTCGTCAATCAACTCCAGTAATAATTGCTCGTTCAATTGGCAAGCAGCCTGTTTGACTCTGGATAACCAAGCAGGAGGCATGAAAGATAGATCCTCAATGACGAAATTGTGGCCATCGCAAAGGTTATCAATTTCGGAAGTTTTCCCATCCTCGTAAATATATGTCACTGGTAGATAGTGAGCAATCTTGTTAAACAGTAACGTATCTTTGATGGGTTTGCTTAAAAAATCATCGCAACCAGCTTTGAGGATCTCTAATTTGTTTTCTATAAAAGCACTAGCAGTCAAGGCAATTATGGGAATAGGCTCATCTGGAGTTCGAGATTTAATTTCAACAGTGGCATCGATGCCGTTCATCACGGGCATATGTATATCCATCAAAATCAAATCGGGTTGCCAAACCAAC
>CAYXWE010000314.1:0-5294 GCA_964468145.1 uncultured Pleurocapsa sp. | reverse complement strand
AAAGCAGCCGATGAAATGGTCGAACGAGGTAAACTGAGTACCGAAGAAGCTCGTAAATTTGTAGATGATATGATGGAACAGGCTCAACAAGGAACTGTTCCTGGTGCGGAAAATAAATCGGACTCTAGAGAGCCTCGTAGAATAGAAATTGTAGATGAGGACGAATCACCACAGCCCAGTTCTAGCAGTCCTCAAACCGAATCTAAAGCTTCTACTAAAGCCAGTAATAGCAATAGTAATAGTGAAGATTTGCGTCAACAGGTGCAGTCTCTACAAGAAGAGTTACGCCGTTTGAAGAAAGAGATGTAAGCTAGATAAGCGTTCGATATAGAATAAGATCTATTATTTAAAATAATCATGAATGATTGGCAGGAACAGTTGTGGAAACAAGTAGAAAAAACCGCAGCCGACATGGAAGAATTTTTGGTGGATGTGGGAGAAGCTACAGAGTCAGTTGTTGATGAAATTGGCGATAATCTTGGTTCTTTTCTAGAACAGTTTGGCTTTAATTTAGCAGAAGAAGTAGACAGCTTTGTTCGAGAGTTTGTTGAGGTCATTATTACTACCAGCGACGAAATAGATGCTGCTTTGGGAGACGATTGGAATAGTTTTATTGATGATGATTTTACCGATGTTGATTTTCACACTCCCTCTGCCAGCAACAATCCTGCCTGTATTAATTGTGCTAACTATCACGGACAAAGCTATAACGGAAATTTATTAGTTTGCGCTATGCACCCCAACGGCTGGGATGATGAGAATTGTCCTGATTGGGAAGGCAACGAACAATAAATAATAGATCTATGGGCAATGCAGGATCTCAGGAATCGTTCATTTAGTAGTTTTTTTGTCAAAAGTTATTAGTCTTATGTCAAAACTTATGACGACTCAGGACTTATGCGCATGGGTCTAATAATTAATAATTATAATTTTCCGAAAATAAATAATTTGACATTAAAAAAACCCTACCTTGGAAATTAGTCAGGGTTTTTTTTGAATTGATTTATCGATCGCTCGATTAAACATTAAACATTAAACATTTTAATTTATAAGGGAATCCTCGAAGGTGCGAAAATCATCTGGGAGATAAATCGCGCACTGTATTCCCAATTAACCATCGATGCTTAATATTTTGATGAGTTATTGATACTACCAATTACCATTCGTAACGAGAATGACGAGTAGAAATAGTTCCCCCATAAGGTTGCAATCCTACTGCAGGATAATTGTCGTTGTTAGCTCGAAATATTTCTAGAAATCCCTCAGTAATGAATTGAACAATATCTCTTACTATTCTTGCAAAAGCCATAGTCTTTCTCCTATGTAATCTATATTTAAAAAAGCGAATCGATATAATCTCTCTTTACTTAAGATTATGGGTTACAAACTCATGTATATCTGAGAAAAAACAATAATTGTTAGTCTTTATTTAGCTATCTAAATGTTTCTTGGTAAATCGTCAAAATGAAGGTAGAAGTCTAATTTGATAAAGTAAAGCTGACTCATCAGCAAAAAAAGTCAAGAAAATATTAATTTTAGTTAATAAAATCTAAAAAAATAATGACATTTTCAGAAAAGTGTGCGATACACGAAAACACACACAATGAAAATGCGAGCAAAATAGTTTTTCTAAAAGAGATGCAAGTACGTTTTTTAAGTAAGCTATCGTTGTTCATGGCAATAATAGTCTTACCGCAATTTGTCCCTTACACATCTACTTCCTCTACTTTACTTTGTTCTTCTGTATTAGCAGCAGATAATAAACCTCTGGGGGAATCTGGGGATAGTGGCGAAGCAGGAGCAAAAGGAAAAAGCGGTCGCAATAGCGATAACCTGACGGTGTTTGCCGATGGCTCGTCCATGACTTTAGATCTAACGGGTGGAAATGGTACTGCAGGAGAAGAGGGAGTAAAGGGTTATGATGCCTTTTGCGATCGCGCCTCTACCAAGGATGTCGGGAAGGATCTGCGGGGTGCAGATGGTGGTAATGGAGGAGATGGGGGCGATGGCGGTATTGGCGGTAATGGGGGAGCTTTAACTGTCTACACTACCAACAAGCAAGACCTCAAACAAATCTATGTTATTGCTGCAGGAGGCGAAGGAGGCGCAGCAGGAAAAGCAGGTGAAGGCGGAGATGGCTGTCAATGCGATCGCCCGTACTGGAATGAAGAAACTTGTTTTGGCGAACCTGGAAGTCCTAACTATAGCTGCACTACTCAAGAGTTTTACTGTACCGATGGTTATTCAGGTAAAAAAGGTCGAGATGGTAGAAAAGGTAGAGATGGCAAAATTGGCACTCTGACTTTGATTAATCTGGATAAAACTTTAGCCCCAGATCTACCTGAAGTGACCGCACCCATTAGCGAATTGAAAGGTAGAGGTTTTACTTTATCGAGAAATATTTGGTCAAATAAAGATGGTGCAGATTCTTTGTTTGCTCCTGGTTCAATTATTGCCGACAGGTATAAAGAATTAGTTGCCCGTCACGAACATTCAGTAATAGTGGTATGGGATGCACCCCAACCTGTAGAAAATTTCAGCGATCGGCAAGTTACCTTAAGTCTTAAGGGAGAAGATGATGCGAATATCTTTTTACCAGAAGATCTTTGGCTGGAAACCAAAACCGTCAAGCAAAATAATCGCACTGAGTTATTTGTGTTTAATGCAGTGAGGACAGAAGATGTTGACGATCTGACTATTGATGGTTTGTTTGGACAGGGAACTGGTTTGGAGTTAGATGTTTTTGATGAAGCAGAAAAATCTAATCTCATTGGAACTGATTTTACTCTGAAATATAAGGTAGGAGAAAAGTCAGAAAAGAAAAGTTTCTTTGGTGGTAGCAGCACTATTTATAAAACTAAATTTGAAGGTGCAATTCCCCCTGAAGCGATCGCCAAAAACAATAATTTATTCACTCTCAAATTAGGACAGTTACCCATCCCCCCCGAATATCTCAAACCAGGATTGGAAGTAGAAATAGAAGTAGTAGCCAAACGTTCTTTGGGCGAAAATTCTCAAATTAAAAAACTGACTACCCAAACTACTATTGAAAAACCCGATCTGAGATCTTAAGATGAGGCAAACCTTTGTTCGTTCTTACTCAAGGCTCTTAACAGCAACCTCGATCGCCTTGTTTACAGTGTCATCTTTATCGGCAACAACTATAGTTTCGGCAACGGTACGCTGTGCGACTACTGCACAGACACATCCAGCAGAAAAACCATAGACACCAGCCATTTTCAACAACGTCCCTGCTTCCATTTCGTAGTTTAAAATATTGAGCTGACGATAGGTAGCAGTGATACCCCGTAACCAGGGTTGAAGCTGACTATTGGCCGAAGAATCGATTCTTTCTTGTCCTTCATAAAAAGTATCTACCGATGCCGTAATACCCAAATGACACCGAATGCCTAACTTTTGAGCAGTATTGACTAAAGCGATCGTCAAATAAGGATCGGCAACAGCAGGATACTCCACAGGGGCAATGTCGAGGGCTGCACCTTGACGACACAAGGCTGCTTGGGATACAACAATGCTACCCACAGAGACATGAGGTTGAATTGAACCACAAGTACCAATACGAATAAACCGCTTAATTCCTACCTGCATTAATTCGTTTACTACAATACTTAACGAACTAGCCCCCATTCCGCTAGTAGCGACTAAGATGGGTTTGCCATCGGGTAAATTGCCACTGTAACTGTTGAGCCCTCGGTATTCTGAAAGAAGTTTAACGTTTTGTAAATAAGTACGAGCAATATAGCGCGATCGCTCTGGTTCTCCAGATAAAAGTACTGTCTGGGGCGCATCAACATCAAGATCTGACTTACCAAAACCAATGTGATAAAGTTTCATTTTTAGAATTTGGCTATCCTAATAAACTATTCGAGATGAAAATCTAAATAAATGTCAGCTTAGTACCTTTGTCCTTAATTATTCAAACTACTATTGACCAACAATATTTATGATGGTAACTATCGAAAAATTCTCCGAGATTGTCTCTAGTTGTAAAAACAGCGCGGTAGGCAAACATCTACCCAATGCTTTGTACGTTCACACTGACGCTCTATTTCACCTAGACCCTAAACTTCAAGACTACGAGCGTCAAGCTAGAAAATTAGTAGACAATACCAGTCGCGCGACTATTGTTAAATTTGGCATCGATCGCCCCAAAATTTCTTATTTATATTATCCTGAATTCGATCGCGACCCCCATCCCCAACTGCACCAAAGCATTGTGGTAGATCTAGAGACAGAAGAAGTTTCAGTCAGACAATATCACAATTCTCACAATCCTCCTATACTCCACCGTAAAGAAACCTTTGTGGGAACGGATTATCCTTTTTATCAAACCTTCGCCGAATTAACTCAAGAAGAAGTAGCTTTGGGTTTGCTAGACAATTCTAGACATATTGGCACATTGCAGGAATGGACGAGAATGTTAACTCAACAAGGTATCGCTTTGGTAGACCATCATGTAGCCTGTCCGATCGATTCTCCTATTTCTGGGAAACAGACTATTCTCATTGAAAGACACAAAGCAGCTTTAAAACGTTCGGAAGTATCTCGTCCTGTTAGAATCGCTTTATCCGCGGGCTTGTTTGAGTCAGGAACGACCTTTTTTGATTATGGATGCGGTCATGGAGAGGATATTAGAGCGATCGCCGAGTTAGGTTATCAAAGTGGTGGATGGGATCCTTTTTATCGTCCCGATGCTCCACTCGAACCTGCAGACGTGGTTAATATAGGCTATATCATTAATGTGATTGAAGATATAGTCGAACGTCGAGAAGCTTTGATCCAGGCTTGGGATTTAGCTCAAAAAGCACTAATTGTCTCCGCACAGGTGTTAGTAGACGATCGCCGTCGTGGTTTAATTGCCTACGGTGATGGTATTGTTACTAACCGCAATACTTTTCAGAAATATTACGAGCAAGAAGAACTTAAGTTATATATTGACCAGGTATTGGGAGTCGAGTCTATTCCTGCAGGTTTGGGTATTTATGTTGTTTTCCGTCATGAAGCAGATGCGGAATCTTTTCGCGCTTCCCGTTTGTATTCTAGTCTCAGTACTCCTCGAATTCAGGCTGAAGTCAAAAACTTTGAAGATTATCGAGAACTGTTGACTCCTTTGATGGATTTTTATACTAAACGAGGGCGTTTGCCAGTTAAAGGGGAATTAGAAACCGAAGCGGATATTAAAGGGGAGTTTCGCAGTTATCAACGAGCATTTAAACTCGTCGTCCAGGCTACAAACCGCGATGAATGGGATGCTATTACTGATAAACGTCGTG
>CAYXWE010000313.1:0-5319 GCA_964468145.1 uncultured Pleurocapsa sp. | reverse complement strand
ACTTACATTTTTGGTGTAGGTTTATCGCGGGCGCAAAAAGCGATCGCCGAAACTGGAGTAAATCCAGATACTAGAGTTAGAGATTTGTCTGATGAAGATATTACTAAGTTAAGGGGCTATATCGAAGATAACTATCAAGTTGAAGGTGACTTGAGACGTTGGGAAGCGATGAATATTAAACGCTTGGCTGATATTGGGACTTATCGTGGTCGCCGTCATCGAATGGGTTTACCTCTTCGGGGTCAAAGAACTCGTACCAATGCTCGCACCAGAAGGGGTAGAAGACTAACTGTAGCTGGTAAAAAGAAAGCTCCAGGTAAGAAGTAAGTAAATCAAGTACATTAGGCAGAGAGTAATAAGTAATATGGCGCAACCAAAAAGAAGAACAGGGCCAAAGAAAAACAAAAAGAACGTCCCCAATGGTGTGGCTCATATCCAGTCTACGTTCAACAACACGATTGTTACCATTTCTGATACTAGAGGGGATGTCATATCTTGGTCTTCGGCGGGTGCTAGCGGTTTCAAAGGAGCTAAAAAGGGAACTCCTTTTGCTGCTCAAACCGCAGCAGACAGTGCGGGTCGCCGAGCGATGGATCAGGGAATGCGTCAAATAGAAGTAATGGTAAGTGGCCCTGGTGCGGGTCGCGAGACAGCAATTAGAGCTTTGCAGGGCGCAGGATTAGAAATAACTCTAATTCGCGATGTTACCCCCATTCCTCATAATGGTTGTCGCCCACCCAAACGACGCAGAGTATAACAGTGAATTAGCAATTGATTAAAATTGCGACGGGACAAAGTAATTAATCGATCTTGATTTATAAGATCGCTTGTCGAATAGGAGAGAAATCAGCCTGTGGCACAATTTCACATTGAGTGTGTAGAATCTAAAACTTCAAAAAACCAGCACCAATACAGTAAGTTTGTTCTAGAACCATTGGATAGAGGGCAAGGAACAACTTTAGGTAATGCCCTCAGACGAGTTTTATTATCAAACTTGGAAGGAGCTGCCGTTACTGCTATTCGTATTGGTGGAGGGATGGCAAAAGACGAAGGTAAACAAGAGCATCGATTTGGGTTTGCTACCCATGAATTTGCCACCATTGAAGGGGTCAGAGAGGACGTTCTGGAGATAATTCTCAACATGAAAGAGATTGTCCTCAAGAGTTATAGCAATCAGCCTGAAATAGGTCGTTTAGTAGCTACTGGACCTGGTACTGTTACCGCAGCGCAATTTATGTTGCCCGAAGGTATCGAAACAGTAGACTCTAACCAGTACGTAGCTACCATAGCAGAAGGGACAAGCCTGGAAATGGAATTTCGGGTAGAAAAAGGTAAAGGCTATCGAGCAGTAGAAAGAGGTAAAGAAGAAGGAAGTTCTCTGGATTTTCTACAAATTGATGCAGTGTTTATGCCTGTAACAAAGGTTAACTATAGCGTTGAAGATGCCCGCGTTGATGGTTCGGGAATTCGCGAACGCTTAATCATGGAAATATGGACAAATGGCAGTATCAGCCCAGATGAAGCTTTATCTCAAGCTGCTGCGATCGCCGTGGATTTATTTAATCCCCTAAAAGACCTCACTTTAGAGCCAATTCCCGACGATTTTCCAGAGGATGAAGACCCCACAAGCCAAATTCCCATTGAGGAATTACAATTGTCTGTTAGAGCTTACAATTGCTTGAAGCGCGCTCAGATAAATTCCGTATCCGACTTGCTTGATTATACTCAAGAAGACTTATTAGAAATCAAAAACTTTGGGCAAAAATCTGCCGATGAGGTAATTGAAGCCTTGCAGCAACGCCTGGGAATTACTTTACCTCAAGAAAAATCAGGTAAGTAAATATAAAAAAAGAGAAAATACCAAAAAAATCATGCGACATCGATGTAAAGTAGCGAAGCTGGGGCTACCAGCGGATCAGAGAAAGGCATTAATGCGTTCTTTGGCAACAGAAATTATTCGTCATGGTCAAATCAAGACTACTTTAATTCGTGCTAAAGCAGTACGTAGTGAAGTAGATAAAATGATCACCTTAGCCAAAGACGGTTCTTTGGCAGCCAGAAGACAAGCTCTGGGATATATATACGATAAAGAGCTAGTCAGCGAATTATTTAATGCAGTAGGCGATCGCTATGGCAACCGAAATGGTGGCTATACTCGCATTGTTAGAACAAAACGTCGTCGTGGCGATAATGCCGAGATGGCAATTATTGAGTTAGTATAACTGGGCATCAAAGTGAATGGTTGTAGAGAGCCAAGCAAAAGTCAACTCAGCAAATAGAATAGCTTTGGTTATTCAGTATTTGGGAACTAACTTTCACGGTTGGCAAAAGCAACCAAACCAAACCAGCGTTCAGGGTTCTATTGAAAATGCGATCGCCAGCGTTGTGGGATATCCAGTGAGAATTTATGGTGCAGGTAGGACGGATGCTGGAGTTCATGCTGCTGCTCAAGTTGCTCACTTTGAGTACTCAGGGCCAATTCCAGCCCAGAAATGGGCTAAAATAATCAACGGGAGACTGCCAGAAGATATTCTGATCAGAGCTTCTGCTGGGGTTTCGGCTAATTGGCACGCTCGTTTTTCGGCTGTTTGGCGAAGATACCGTTATACGATTTATACCGATAAATGTCCGAACGTGTTTGTTAATCAAACCTGTTGGCATTATTATCAGTCTGTATTGCAAGAGTCTTTAATTCAAGAAGCTTTGAATCCTTTATTAGGAAAACACGAGTTATCCGCCTTCAAACGGACTGGTTCAGATCGCTCGGACTCTTTAGTAGAGATACAAGCTGTTGAGTGCTATCGTCAAGGAGCTTTTTTGCATTTAGAGATTCAAGCCGATGGTTTTTTGTACGGTATGGTGCGTTTACTAGTAGGGATGCTAGTAGAAGTAGGAAAAGGGGCGCGATCGCCTGAAAGCTTTACCGAAATTTGGCAAAATCAACGTCGAGAAGAAGTAAAGTATTCTGCTCCAGCTAAGGGCTTGTGCTTACTGAGGGTTGGTTATCCTGAATTTCCTTTTACTAAACAACTGTGGTTTGACACCCAGCCTAATTTTCATTTAGCTCAGTAATCTTATTTAAAATTCTTCAGAAAATACTATCACCACCCAAATGAACAAAACTCCTTTCCCAACCAAAGAAAATCTCGAAATGAAATGGTATGTAGTCGATGCGGAGGGGCAACGTCTAGGTCGTCTGGCTACAGAAATCGCTATGATTTTACGCGGTAAGAATAAACCCAGTTTCACTCCTAACATGGACACTGGAGACTTCGTAGTTGTGATCAACGCCGAAAAAGTAGTGGTTACTGGCAAAAAAAACGAGCAAAAGCTTTATCGCCGTCACTCTGGTAGACCTGGGGGAATGAAGACAGAAACTTTTGACCAACTACAAAACAGAATTCCCGAACGAATTATTGAAAAAGCGGTAAAAGGAATGCTACCCAAAAATGCAATGGGGCGCAAACTATTTACTAAGCTCAAAGTATATACAGGCGCAGAACACCCTCATGCAGCCCAATCTCCTGAAACTCTAACTATCAACACTATTCCCGCGAGGAACTAAAACATGGAAGGAACACAAGATAAAGTAGTATATTGGGGTACAGGTCGCCGTAAATCCGCGATCGCCCGCGTTCGCCTAGTACCAGGAGAAGGAAAGCTCGTGGTCAATGGTAAATCTGGAGAAGATTATTTTAACCGCATTCCTAGCTATTTAATGTCGATTAAAGGGCCATTAGAAACTTTGGGCTTTGAAAGTGAGTACGATATTTTAGTCAATGCTCATGGCGGTGGTTTAACGGGTCAAGCTGATGCGGTAAAACTAGGGGTAGCTAGAGCATTGTGCAAGCAAGATCCTAACAATCGCCAGCCTCTTAAAACCGAAGGATTTTTAACCCGCGATCCTCGTTGTAAAGAGCGTAAGAAATATGGTTTGAAAAAAGCCAGAAAAGCACCTCAATTCTCCAAACGATAATTTTTTACAGCTATTAGCCTTTAGCCATTAGCTCTTAGCTTTAAAATGGTATTTTTCTAGTTATGGAAAATTAAATCAAACTTAATTTAGTGGCTGTTCATTAAAGCAATAAAAAATTTTTAGAGAGAAACATACAAATGCCCAAGCCTGATATACATCCCACCTGGTATCCAGACGCTAAAGTCATTTGCAACGGCGAAGTTGTGATGACAGTTGGTTCGACTCAACCTGAAATTAATGTTGATGTTTGGTCTGGTAATCACCCCTTTTATACTGGAACGCAAAAAATCATCGATACAGAAGGACGAGTCGATCGCTTTTTGCGTAAGTACGGTATGCTCGATGCCACGGAAGAAGCCTCATCTAATTCTGAATCTGACGCAGAGAAGTAGCAATTTAATACAGGTTATATGCCCAGTGGTTAGCATTGATTGACTGCTGGGTTTGTTGTTTTTTTATTTATTTTTCTACACGTCATCCTTAACTTTAAATAGGAGAAAACTAATGGCTGAAGCATATTTATTAGATAAATTAAAATCTGTAAAACAAACTTTTGAAGAACTCACTCTTCGTTTAGCCGATCCTGATATTGCAACTAATCCTGATGAATTACAAAAAGTAGCAAAAGCTCGTTCTTCTTTAGAAGAGACAGTCATAACTTATCAGAAATGGCAGTCAGCTACAGAAGAATTGGAAGGAGCAAAAGAAATCCTCAAAGAAGCTGTCGATCCTGAAATGAAAGAAATGGCTAGCATGGAAGCTAGTGAGTTGGAAGAGCAGATAAAAGAATTAGAAAAAAAACTCAAAATTCTTTTGTTGCCTAGCGATCCTAATGATGACAAAAACATCATGTTGGAAATTCGTGCGGGTACGGGAGGAGACGAAGCGAGTATTTGGGCTGGCGATTTGGTTCGGATGTACACTCGCTATGCCGAAAGCCAAAACTGGAAAGTGTTTTTACTCAGCGAATCAGCAGCGGATATGGGGGGTTTCAAAGAAGCGATCTTAGAAGTTACGGGAGATTCGGTATATAGCAAACTTAAGTTTGAAGCGGGAGTACATCGAGTACAGCGAGTACCTGAAACTGAAGCAGGGGGAAGAGTACACACTTCTACCGCTACTGTCGCTGTTATGCCCGAAGTAGATGATGTAGAAGTGGAAATCGATCCCAAAGATATTGAACTCAAAACGGCTCGTTCTGGTGGTGCTGGAGGACAAAACGTTAACAAAGTAGAAACCGCAGTCGATTTGATTCACAAGCCTACAGGAATCAGAATCTTTTGTACGGAAGAGCGATCGCAATTGCAAAACCGCGAACGAGCGATGCAAATCTTGCGAGCCAA
>CAYXWE010000312.1:0-5329 GCA_964468145.1 uncultured Pleurocapsa sp. | reverse complement strand
AAGGTAATTTAGTTTTAAAAAAAAATAAACTATACAACAGTATGATTGTTGATTTTTTAACGGGCATTTATCACGTCAAAATTAATAGTAATGAAGAGCGAGAATACGCCAATATAATTAATGCCCTTCAAGGGAAAAATAGCGCGCAAGTTAAAGCACAATTACTCTCAGCTTTTATTCGTAGCTCAAACGAAATCGCTGTTGTTTTAACAATTCTCGTTTTATTTGTCTGTGGTTACTATTTGTCCGAATTTGAAGTACAAAGTTTTGCTCCCATATTCATTATATATACTGCTATTTTACTAAGATTGTCTCCCGCAATCGAACAAATTAATAATACTCGCCTGCAAATCGCTAATAACAGATTGAGTGTAGAAATTATTGCTAGTTTTTTAACTAAAATATCAAAAAAAAATGTATTGACAGGTAAAACCGTTTTTACAAAATTAAATCATAATCTAGAATTTAAAAATATTACCTTTGCCTATCCCGATCGCCCTCAAATAGTTTTAGATAAAATTAATTTTAAAATCGACCGAGGAGAGACTATCGCTTTAATCGGTTCTCATGGATCGGGGAAATCGACAATTGCTAGCTTGATATCCAGACTTTACGACCCCCTTGAAGGTACAATCGCCATTGATGGTAAAAACATTCAAGAATATAGTTTGAGTAGTCTCAGAAAAAAGATAACTACGATCTCTCAAGAATCATTTTTGTTTAACAATTCTCTAGCTTACAATTTAACCTATGGCTTAAAAAATGTTAGCGAAACAGACATAATTACTGCCGCGCAAAAAACTAAACTCGATGATTTTATAGCCCAACTTCCACAAGGACTTAATACGAATATTAGCGAAAATTTTCAATTAATCATCTCCGAATCCCAGAAACAACTAATTACAATTACCCGCGCCATACTCCGCAATCCCGATCTGGTTATTTTAGATTTAGATATTGAAAGTTTTGATAAAGCAGATCGAGAATTAATTCAAAACGCTTTAGACACATTGTGTCGCGATCGCACTACCATCGTTATTACTGATCGACTAGCTACAATTAAAAAAGCGGATCGAATCATTGTCTTAAACAAAGGCAAAATAATCGAATCGGGAACTCACCAGCAACTACTAAAAACAGGCAATATCTACAAGCAGATGTGTTCGGCACAATTTAAAACCAGCCAACAATCCCATCAACAGCAGCTAGCCAAAAAAATTTCCCAAAAACTAGCCCGTCAAACTAACAATAGCCTTTCTTATGAAATTCGCAATAATCTCAATTCTTTACTCAACTATCTACAGTTAGTCAATGAAGGTTTGATTGAAGATGAGAACGAACAATCAAGAATTCTCGATGAATCCTATCAATCTGCAAAGAATATGCTGGCTAGTCTGCGAGAATACGAAAAGAAAATTTCGCGGGGATTTAAGAAGAAAAATTAAGAGGTACGCTCAATTTTATCTGCTAATGCTTGTAATGCGGTATCCGTAACGCGACAGATACGCCAATCGGGCAGTATTTCTGCACCCATACTTCGATAAAAGGCGATCGCGCTTTGATTCCAGTCTAAAACACTCCACTCTAATCTACCCGCATCTCTAGTCAAAGCTAATTTACCCAGATAAGATAACATTGCTTTGCCCATACCTCGACGACGATATTCGGGTAAAACAAACAAATCTTCTAGGTGAATTCCTGGCTTAGTTAAAAAAGTTGAGTAATTGGGAAAAAACAAAGCAAAACCAACTGTCTTGCCATCATATTCGGCAACGATAGCTTCCGCATAGATGCGATCGCCAAACAAATGTTGTTTCAATTCTTCTGCTGTTGCTGTAACCTGATGAGTCAGCTTTTCGTATTCTGCTAGGGCTTGAATTAAATCAAATATACGCGGTACATCTTCTCTAACAGCCTGACGAATTTTGAAGTTTGAATTCATGTTGAATAAGTCCCATGTCGAATACACCTGCAATCTATTTAAATTGCAATCGCCCAGAATTTTAAATTTAGCTGCCGATATATAATCTGTTAGGATTATCTACCCAGAAAATTTTACAATAACTACAAAACAAACTTTTGAAATTTTATTTCAAAAAATAAAACACAGTCGCCATAATTCAAAAATAGTATAAATCAGTGTCTTGGATTACACTTAAGACGACCAAGGGTCGTTGGGAGGCAGAATTAATGCAGCAAATATTAACTGCTTATGATATTCCCTGTCGGGTTATCAATATTGGTGCAGGAATTTATTGCGGACAAGGAAACCAAGCAGCAATCGAAGTAAGAGCAAAAGATCGCTGGACAGCTTTACTTCTTTTGAGTCCCCCAGAAGATAGTCAAGAAGTAGGCTAACACTCTATAAGAAAGTTTAAAATTATTCTAAATCAAATTTATGTCTTCTTTATTCGATTGGTTTGCCAACATCAGAAAAACCGAACCTGCTACACAAAAACAGCAAGAAAGAGAAATCGCTGACGGACTATGGACGAAATGTAGCTCCTGTAGCTCGGTAGCCTACACGAAAGATTTACAGGCAAATCAGTTAGTTTGTCCAGAATGTAGCTACCACAATCGAGTCGATAGCGACGAAAGAATTAGGCAGTTAATCGATCCCGATACTTGGAAACCTTTAGACGAAAATATTCACCCTATAGACCCCCTCAAATTTCGCGATCGCAAAGACTATCAGGCTAGACTGCAAGATTATCAATCTAAAACAGGCCTCAGCGATGCAGTAATGACTGGTACGGGAACGATTGATGGTTTGCCTCTTGCTTTGGGTGTCATGGACTTTCGCTTTATGGGAGGCAGTATGGGGTCGGTGGTAGGAGAAAAACTTTGTCGTTTAATCGAACGCGCTACTGCTGAAAGTTTTCCCGTCGCCATTGTCTGTGCTTCTGGCGGTGCGAGGATGCAAGAAGGGATGTTTAGCCTGATGCAGATGGCTAAAATATCTGGCGCACTGCAGCGACATCAAGAAGCTAAATTACTCTACATTCCCATCCTGGCTCATCCAACTATGGGGGGGGTTACTGCTAGTTTTGCCATGCTGGGAGATATAATTATTGCCGAGCCTAAAGCAACAATTGGCTTTGCAGGTAGAAGGGTGATCGAACAAACTCTGCGAGAAAAGCTACCAGACGGATTTCAAACCTCAGAGTATTTATTGGAACACGGTTTTGTAGATTCGATTGTACCTCGCACTCAGCTTAAGAAGACACTGGCGCAGTTGATTAGTCTACATCAGCCTTTTTATCCACTGATGTCTCCTCTCGATAATCACAACGGTCATCACCCTGAAGTAGGCGAGGTAATTGCAGAGTAAGCAATCGGTAAGGGCGGTAAGCTTACTGCCCCATAAATGAGTAATAAGTTGATTCGTACGAGATATGTTCCCGATTTTTAAGCAACCACTATCAAAAATCTTATTTTTGGTTGCACTAGCTGGTTTTTGTTTTTTATCCCAATCCCTCCAAGCAAATACAATGCCTTTGACTCAAACTGAAATCGACCGACAAATTCAAGCTATCCCTAAATGGCAACAACAAGACCAAACCCTGACCCGTACTTTTAAATTTAAAAACTTTGTCGAGGCAATAGACTTTGTGAATCAGTTAGTCGAACCAGCAGAAGCAGCAGGACACCATCCCGATCTTGCTATTTCCTACAACAAAGTTACCATCTCCCTCACCACTCACGATGCGGGAGGACTTACTCAAATGGACTTCGATCTGGCGCAAACCATTTCCCAGTTAAGGGATTGATACACTGCCGTCAGACCCTGAGGGCTATTTCATTATCAATTATAAAAATAATTCAGTCGGTCGTTAGCTATTGCGATTTATTGTAAAAATTTGGCCTTTGTTGATAAGGTAGATGCGGTAAAGGTTAGTTTTACCTTAGTGTCTCAATAAGTCCGATCGCTATTTTTTATGCAGCAGTTTTTCTGTGCAAGTCACTTTATCTCAAATTTTGTCACCAAATCAGTTTCTAGCTTGGCGATCGCAAAATTAATCGCCTGTGTTGCCATCCAACCCGCGATCGCTACTACTCCCGTAAAAGAAGCTGAAATCTATAAGGTACGCAACCAAGTAGAGATTAACTATCAAGATAACTCGGATTGGGACAAGGCTAAAGTTGGCGATCGCCTTGTTCCTAAAGATTCGGTACGGACTGGGGCAAATTCTCGCGCTGATATTTTATTCGATGAAGGTACTTTAGTCAGAACTGGTGCGGGGACTACTTTTCGTTTTCCTCAAGGTAGGCGGAGTTTTGAATTGACTAGCGGTGCTGCTTTAATTATGATTCGTCCCGAACAAGGGCAAAGCACAATCAATACTCCTCAAGCAAAAGTAGTTTCTCAAGGAACAGCTTTATTTGTGCAGCACGACAGCGAAAGTAATGCTTCTCTAGTGGGAGTATTGACCGATAGTCCCGCAGGTTTGGTCAAGGTTGAGAGTATGGATGGGGAAGTTACTCTTCAATTACAGGCTGGTCAGTTTGTTTCAATTGTTCAAGGGGTAGTCGGTTTGGTAGAGCATTTTGTATTGCCTATGTTTTATGAAACTGTAGAATTATCTGCTGGTTTGGGTTTGAAGCCAGAAGAAATGGAAACAATTATTGCTCAAGAATCTCCTGAAGTCCAGGCTACTATTAGAGCTGTACAGACCGAAGCGATCGACCCTCTACAAAATCAATTAGCTTGGCTTCAAGGCTTTTGTAGTCTTAATGTAGAAACTCAAAATCTCTCTCCTTTGTTACAGCTTTTGGGGTTAGATGTTTCGGGAGCTAAATTAAACCTAGAATTAAGCGATCGCGATTTAGCCGTAATTCCTTTTCGTTCTCTGACTGGAGCAACTTGGTTGAGTCAATATTGTCAAGCAGCTCAAACTTTGCCAGGGCTCGAACCTAATGATAAAATGCCTAACAATAAAGAAAACTAAAGTTTGTTTAACTTTGTTTGCACAAAGACCTTTTCATTTGTTTTCAGCATTTTTCGATGGTATTGAACGAACTAAAACCCGCTTGAAATGCACAAAAGTGTAACGGGATTTGCTCAAACATTACAGATTATTACTTTGTTTTTAATAAAAGAGATTTTGTTAGGGTCAATCTTTTATCTTCATTAACGACGGGTGAACGAAAAGCATCTGTCAAAATAGATAAAAATAAATTTGTTGTCAAATAATTAAGGAGAGCTCAATGCTTGACGCTTTTTCCAGAGCTGTAGTAAGTGCAGATAGCAAAACTGCTTGCATCGGTGGTGAAGAACTACAATCTCTAAAAAACTTTATTTCTGAAGGAAACAAACGTTTAGACGCGG
>CAYXWE010000311.1:0-5336 GCA_964468145.1 uncultured Pleurocapsa sp. | reverse complement strand
TTATTTTATTCCTCTGGCTCATGCATACGGTTTCTATTTGGAATGACTATAGTTTTAGATTCGTTCTAAAATTAGATAATTGCGATCGCTAACTTTAGTTTGCCAGTTTGGTTCGACGATAATGGTACTGATTGGTTCAACAATAATTGCTGCACCCTTGAGGCAATCTTCTGGCTGTAAATCTTCCCTGAGATACACCTGGGCATTATGCCATTTATCTTGGGCAAAGATTTTAACTGTTTCTAGGGGAGTAGCTAGTTCGCTATTGGGGCGATCGCGAGTAACTATCTCTTCTTCTGGTGTATCCATCTGTCGAATCAATTCTATGGTTATTGACTCAACTATTAATTCTTTTTCTGGCTGAACAAAACCATAACGAGTCTGGTGTTCAGTAGTAAACTCTCGTTGCATTATTGCAATATCGGAATTGAAGTCAATAGTTAAAGTCGAATCAGTACCCGCATATTTTAGATTGACTTTTTTGACAATGGAATCTGGATCTTCTTTAGTTTTCCCTTTCTCGATGGATGAATTAAATAATGACTCTAACTGAGGCATCATATCCTGATTAAGCTTCATCTCTACCGACTCAACTATAGTAGTACTGATATCTGCCAAACCAATACCATAGGCCGAGAGTACCCCAGCATAGGGATGGATCGATATTTTACTAATACCTAAGGTATCGGCAATGAGACAAGCTACCTGCGCCCCTGCGCCACCAAAACAGCAGAGTACGTATTGAGTGATATCATAACCCCGTTGCAAACTAATCTTTTTAATCGCATTTGCCATATTAGCTACGGCGATCGCTATAAAACCCGATGCTACCTGTTCGGGTGTAGAATTATTACCTGTGGCGGTATCGATCGTTTCTGCTAGTTGCTCAAACTTCTTGAGGACAATTTCTCGATCTAAAGGCTGGTTGGCATCTTCTCCAAAGACAGAGGGAAAGTACTGGGGATGAATTTTACCTAACATAACATTCGCATCAGTAACGGTTAGTTCTCCACCTCTTCGATAGCAAGCAGGGCCAGGATTTGAACCGCCAGATTCTGGGCCTACTTTGTAACTCATGCCATCAAAGCTAAGAATCGAACCGCCTCCTGCTGCGATCGTCTGGATCGACAATACTGGTACGCGCATCCGCGCCCCTGCAATCTCTGAATCTATTTCTCGTTCGTATTCTCCTGCGTAGTGTGCTACATCTGTGCTAGTACCACCCATATCAAAAGTGACTATCTTATCAAACCCCGCTCTTTGACTCGTCTTTACCGCACCAACTATGCCCCCTGCTGGGCCACTCAAGACGCTATCTTTGCCACAGAAATTATCTGCCGAAACTAAACCCCCATCTGACTTCATGAACATTAACTCAGTATTGGGTAACTGGCTGCTAATGCGATCGACATATCGTTTTAAGATTGGGGTAAGATAGGCATCGACAACAGTAGTATCGCCACGAGAAACCAGTTTGATTAGAGGGCTTACCTGATGAGAGATAGATATCTGGGTAAAACCAATTTGTTTAGCTATTTCCCCTACCTGTAATTCTTGCTTCGGATAACGATAACCGTGGATCAAAACAATAGCGCAACATTTAATTCCTGTATCGTAAATAGCCTGGAGATCTTGTCTTACCCGATCTTCATCTACAGCCTTGAGTTCGTTGCCGTTAGCATCGTATCTGGCATCAATCTCCACTACAGATTCATAAAGCATACTAGGAAGAACAATTTTGCGGGCAAAAATATCGGGACGATTTTGATAACCGATGCGTAAAGCATCTTTAAAGCCCTTAGTAATTAGTAACGCCAGGCGATCGCCTTTTCTTTCTAATAAGGCATTGGTAGCAACTGTTGTCCCCATCTTGACTACTTCTATCTTATCTGTCGGGATGGGTTCGTTTTGGGGTATTCCCATTAAATCTCTAATTCCCTGTATCGGTGCATCTTGATACTGTTCGGGATTTTCAGAAAGTAATTTATGAACGATAATTTTACCTTGAGGTGTTTTAGCAACCACGTCGGTAAAAGTACCACCGCGATCGATATAAAACTGCCAGCGTTGAGAAGAATTCATAGTTATAGTTTAGTTATATTTCTCTATTTACTAACTAAACTATAAGTAGAGCCAAAGTTGAATTACTGAACGCTGGCTGTTGATTTGCTAACATCTTCCTGTACCATTGCTGTGCGATCGCAAATACTCTTGTTCTGTCACTTTAACAGATGTATTTTTTGCATCCTTCAGGATTTAGGTTCAGACAAAAACAAAACTATCGCTATTCAAATCAACGCTGCCAGCATTCTTAAACACAGCAATCAATTCATCGTTATTGAAAAACAGCTTGTTATTTCTCATCGAATAGTCATCTCTTGAACCAGACAATTCTACCGTGTCTTCTCCCAAGACAAAACCTTGATTGATTTTGGCGTAGTCTCTATTTCCGTCGCTGATGTAGTAAGCACCATCACTATCCCCTAAAACAAATACATCTTTGCCCAATCCCCCTTTAAGGACATCATATTCTTGAGAGCCACGGTTTTGGCTATCAGTACCGTTGAGACGGTCAGAACCCATTTTACCAAAGAGGATATCGTTACCAGCACCACCAATTATGTTATCGTCTCCACCATAGCCATTCAGGGTATCATTTCCTGCTAATCCTGCCAGGTTGTTACTTTTCCTATCACCATTTAAGATATCGTTCTGGGTTGTACCTTCAATTAAATTATCTTCTTGGGTGACAACTGTTTCTTCATCAGCAGGGAAAACATTGGCATTAATTTGCTCCACAGGCAAAAAACTAGGTGTGGTTTGGGGAAAATCAATGGCAGATATCTGACTTTGCCACATAGCATGGGAAACAGTATCCCGACTTAAACCGCTATCGGAATCTAGCAGAGTCAAAGAGAAAGTACCATTTTTTAAAACGATCGCTTTTTACTTTATATCGATCTAATTCATCAGCGATCTTATCTATTTCTAATTCTGCTAAAGATGCGATCGCTTTTATTTGTTCTGTGTATTGTTTTTTTTGGCGATCGAGATTAATCACTAAAATTTGAATTAACCGTTCGATCTCCACTACCGATTCATAAAGCATACTGGTCAGAACAATTTTGCGGGCAAAAATATCGGGACAATTTTGATAGCCGATGCGTAAAGTATCTTTAAAGTCCTTGATAATTAATAGTTGTCAAGCGATCGCCTTTTCTTTCTAATAAGGCATTGGTCAATTGTGACAAGTTAAGAAACTAACGAATCAGTCAACTACCATATGTGGTGTTTTAATTATTTCTAAACACTAAATATAGATTAGAGAATAAAATAACTTTTAAATTAACTACAACTTTCGGATATAAAGCGGTATTACTCTGACTACGAAATAGTTAATTAACAACGGTTGTAAAACGATAAAACAAAAAACTATTTTTAAATTGATGGTCGTTGGTAACGTGGCAAATTAAATTATGTTCTAGCAAAGATTGTCCTAAAGAAATTGCTTCTACGGCTAAAACATCTTTATTTTGTTTCAACCACTCTACTAGTTCCGAACCAATAAAGCACTGTCGATATATTTTTAATCTATATCGACGATCTTTAATTTCTAAAGTTTGTTTTTCTTGTATTTCTTTGGCTAACAAATTGGCTTCCTTAGCCGATAATTTGGGCAGATCGACTAATTTATTGTTTTTGTAAATTATTTTGCTTGATTGTAGTAGTTCAGATAAAGTTTTACGAGATTCTTGAGGATGTTCCCCTAGCCATAGATCGATAATTCTATTGGACTCCTTAAAGCTTAATTTGTAGCACAAAATCAAATAAGCACTAGGACTTTGGTAATCAGGATTATCCATCGGTTTGTATCTTGGGACTTGTTCTATTTTCAGACTTTACAAGTTCAATAGTACCCAAAAGTCTTTTTCAGATTGACACTGCAAAAACAGTTTCCGCGATCGCTTTATTAACTTTTTTCAGCAATCAATTATGTTGTTGCCAAGTGCCGTGAAAACCAGGAGGAATCACCGAAGGTAGAGCCAGGCGACATACGGGAGGCTCGAATAGGCGATCGCTTTGATAGATTCTAACTTCGCTTCGATCTCTATTGCCGTCATAAACGACAGTTAATAACCATCCTGGTTGTGAATTATCTCCAACTGGTGCTAATACAGGCTCGGATGGATAGCAGTTTGCACCTAAATCGGCGATCGCCATATTTTGGGTTTCGCGATCGAATGCTGCGATCGCATTAAATAATTCCGCTCCATGACTCACTCCAGGGCGATGAACGTTAAGGTAAGTATAACGCCAGGGTTGCCCTACTTTATTGGGGGATACTAAAGGAAATTCACTACAGACATTGGATATTTGTCGATTGCTAATTACTTTGGCAGATTGAGGCTCGATAACCAAAGACCACATAGTACTGGGCGCGCTCGTTTCGGTATGTCCAGATGCTACTTCTTTTAGATATTGATTGGTATCAAAATTTTCGTAGCGGGCAAATTCAGTAACGATATTATTATGCTCGTCCACATAACCGTTAGCAAAATGCCATTGAAACCAAGGATCGGTTGTACCGCGACTGACTAAAGATAAATTATCGCGATCGAAGATCAGAATTTCTGTACCCAATTCTGGTTTCCATTCCATTGCTTCGCTGTAGCTTTTTTGCCCCCAAAAAATCGGTGCTAAATTAACTCTTACAGGAGAAACCAGAAATACTAAATATTGCCCCGCCAAACAAAAATCGTGAATCAAAGGCAATCCCGATAAACTGTGGGAATTATGCTGCTGTAGTTTGCCCAAGCGATCGCAACGATATAAATTTAGAGTCGTACTCGCACCAGGGCTTACGCCATAATTAAAGATCTCTCCTGTAATACTATCTACCTTGGGATGAGCAGAAAAAGACTGTTTATCTTTTAAACCAGATAGATCGTCTATACCAATTGTCTCCAAAGTTTTTAGATCTAGAGCATGGGGTTTACCCCCTTCCCAAAGAGCTAACAAGCGATCGGGTAGAGCCAAAACCGAAGTGTTTGCAGCATTTTTGACTGGTTTGAGCAAATTATTCCAAAATGCCCCTGCTGCAGTCATGCCATAGTTAGGATAAATAAATTTATCTTGTTTTTCTTCTTCTAGATAACCTTTAGTTTGCACATAACGATAAACTCCAGTTGCCCCTTCATCGGTAAAATGAACCCCCAAAATTGCCCCATCCCCATCAAACCAATGTCCCACCCTCTCTTCGTTTCTCGATAATCTAGCAGGGCCATTGCGATATAAAGAACCTCGCAGATCTGGGGGAATTGCACCAGCAATTATAG
>CAYXWE010000310.1:0-5344 GCA_964468145.1 uncultured Pleurocapsa sp. | reverse complement strand
TGTACCCAGTCAAGCAGCTAGCTCTAGTCAAATTTTGTATGATGTTACCCAACAGTCGCACAGTATCATTCATACCGTTACTATTCCCCACGATAGTCCCTATTTAATTACTCCCGCCGTTTCGGGGGAACTTCAATCGATTGAAGATTTTGCTGCACAACATAACAATACCGTAGCAGTAATTAACGGTGGCTATTTCGATCCTGTCAATCACAAAACTACTTCTTTTATTACCCAGCAATCTCAGATTGTTGCCGATCCTCGCTTTAATGAAAGGCTGGTATATAACCCCGATTTGCAACAGTATTTAAAAAAAATTCTTAATCGCGCTGAGTTTCGTGTTTACAACTGTGGCGATCGCCTTCAATACGATATTCAGCTACACTCTGCACCCATACTTTCTAATTGTACCTTAAAGAGTAGTTTAGGGGGAGGCCCTGGTTTATTACCTCAAAATACTTCTGTGGCAGAAGCATTTATTGCTTATGAAAACGGTCAACAAATTAGAAATGCGATCGGTAGTGACAGTCTCAATGCCCGAAGCGCAGTCGCTATTACTCAAGCAGGAGACATAATCTTGGCAATGGCAGCCCAACAGCCCGATAAACCTTTGGATTCTGGTATTTCTCTTTCCGAACTGACTGATTTTTTAGCTAGTATGGGTGCGGTCAAGGCAATGAATCTAGATGGAGGAAGTTCTGCATCACTTTCTTATGGCGATCGCGCAGTTTATGGCAGAGTGGACAGGGAAGGTAATAAGATTCAAAGACCAATTAAATCAGTGTTGTTAGTCAATAAAAATCGATAATTTTAGTTAAATATATTTAGATGAGTACAGATGAAATTGCTATAGCTGCCCAAAAAATCCAAGCAAGGTTTCAAAAATTAAAGCAAGATCGAGATTTCCCTCAAATAGCTAAATTAATTACCTATTCTTTTCAAGCAATTACCCAACAATATAACAAGCAAATCTTTGGTTACCTTCCCCAGATTTTTCGGGAAGTAGAAATATTTTTAGAACGAGATTATATTCAAAGACAAGAGATTTTTATTGGCGAACCAGTAATCTACAAAATATATTACCCAAATAATATTCAACTATACAATCTCAATTATTTTTATGTCTTTTGCTATCTTAAAGAAGATTCCCCAGAGTTAAACGTACACTTCCAAAGCGCACACCCAAATTATCGCCAGCTATCGACTGCAGATTATAATTTGCAATCGGGTAAAATTGAATTTGAAGGCTGCATTTCTGGATTTAAAAATAATAGATCTTTAATTAGCGTTAGCGATCCTGGTCACTCTATTCCTGGCTATACTTCTAGTTTTTATGTTGGTTCTCCACAATTGAATTTTACTAAATTAATTTCTGAAGTCCTTGAAAGTATTATTAATTCAGCCAATTTAAAAACTACAAATACATTATTAATCGGTTCTTCAGCGGGTACATTTGGTGCTTTACTTAGCAGTACTTATTTTTCCCAAAAAATTAATGTTTTAGCTGTTAATAGTCAAATAAATATCCAATATAGAAAAGATATTATTAAGCTTTTTACTGGTATAGATCGACCGCAAGAATTAATCGAAAAATTTGGGATGCAAGTTTCTTGTCTGTATAGATTTCGGCAACAGCTTAACAGTATTCCTAATATTTATATCTTGGCAAATGTTAACGACAATCTATACTCTAGAAATTTCCAATTTTATAACTTATATATCAATACCCATACCAAAGCAGGTATCGACAATCAATCAGTTTTCGATAGCTACTACGGTGTAGATGGTCACGGTCGTCCCGAACCAAATTCTTTGAAAGCCAAAATTAGAATTGCCAGGGAAGTTTTGACCATGCGATCGAGAATTTAATCTTGTTCTTTATTCGTACAATATTTCTTCAAAACAAACTTGTCCCACCTCGACTAAAGTTGCTTCTGCTTTTTTATCGGAGACAGAAGCAGCAGTAAGTTGCTTAAATTCATCCAAGCTATATTTACTTTGAAATTTATCAATCGTGCAGCTACATAGTTGTTTGGCTTCTGCTTCGGCTAACCCTTCTCCCATAGATGTCTGCATACATTCTTGACCGTAACCCCGTACAAATTCATCGGGGTATCGATCCGAGTCTGAAGATCTAACGGTACTTTGAGCAGACACGCCCTCGGATGCTATTAAAACAAACAAAGTTAAGAGAGAAGAATAAAAATACTGCATAGCGATCGCAATTTTGGATAAATACAAAAATAATAGAATTACGATCCTATAATATTTAATCCACCGTTTGTACTGATAAATTCTCTTCTAACTGAATTAATTCATCTCGGTGGGCGATGACGCCAACTAAATTGGGGCTATCGGGACGAGAAACTACCCGCAAGAATATTTCTTCCCAACGTCCTGCTTTTTGCCAATAAAACATACCTGCCAAGGGTGCAAATAAAACCAACAGCCAAAATAAGCGATCGACATTAGGGAATAATAGAAATAAAACTAACGCCAAACAAGAAAAGCCCACCCCAGCTAAAAAACTCAGCAATACTGCCAAGAAAATACTGGGTCGAACAAAACCTTTAAAAGAAACCTGTTTTTTTTCGGGTTCTACTGCAGTTAATTGATAGGCTCTAGTTTCAAAGTACTGCTGTAATTTTTTGATTAAAATATCTTCAGATTCTTCTGGTAGGAGTTGTATTTGTTGAGTACGATCTTTGACCGAAGCACGAATAAAGAAAAATAACCCAATCATCATCAATAGGGTCAAAAAGAAGGTTGAAGAAATAATTGGCAAATCCACTTTAGTTAATTTTTGTTTAATTATTAGATATATATTTGAATATATACTAATTTTACGCTATGCAGTTAAGCATTTTGATTTTTTCCAGCGTTTTTTCCAAGAGGATTTATTGTTCTATTTGCCGTTGTATTCTTTTGGGGAGAAGACTAAAAAAATCATAGCCCGTTCTTTTTTCTACCGCATCTACAGATACTAGATAGTCCTCCCAGTCAGTAAGTCTTACTGTTCTATCGTTGGGTATCCAGACTGCAATAGTTTCAGCATTATCGACGGTGACATCATTTTGAGACTGCTGCAAAACTAAAATAACTTTCCAGTTATATTTTTGTACTGCAATCTTATTTTTAGCAATTTTATTAGCGATATTACTTCCTCCAGCAACGATATAAAGCTGCTTACCCTGAAATACCAAATCGCGACAGTGTTCTTCTAATTCTCGCCATACTTCCCGATTATTTTCGGGGGCTTGGGGGATAATATTGCTCATAATAAAAGTAGCACTATTATCATTTTGACGGCGAGTGCGATCGCCACTGGGAACAAGATGACCGCGATCGTACCCGCTACCGCGATAATCATTTGCTCTTGCTGCATAACACCCCTCTGGCAACTCTAGATCGGGACGAAAATCATCTTGGCGATCGCTTTTTCCCAACCAACTGCGATCTAGTTCCCAACTCGCCCAATTAGCTATTCCCTCGCTGCAATTGTACGATAGGGCGTATTCAGGACGTTCGATGAGATAGTTATTTAGCTGGCTGCCAGCCTGACTGGGATTGCCGTATTTTAAATGGATATTGCGCGAAACTGTATTAGAGCAACTAGTCAATAATACAATGGCGATCGCTGCGACAATCCAATACCAATTTAGAATCAGTGACTTTGATTTATAAAACTTTAATTTATAAGATTGATAATTCCCCAATTGTTTCTAACCGTTTATAAGGAGTTAACTGCACAAAACTATCTGAAAGCATTTCGGCGATCGCAGGAGATATCCAGCCCATTTGCTTGAGTAGCACAATGGCTGCTGCGTATTTGGCTCTTTTTGCCCCGTCTTTGACTTTGATAGCCAGCCCCATCCCCTGACCGACTCTACCAACACACTGAATGCCTTCTGCACCAGATTTACTAACTAATTCTCCTTCGCTCAACCGCATTAACTCAGTATCAAAAGCCCCATCTCCCGAAATCATGCGGGGGTAGTAAGTCATCGCCCTAGCAATTCGCTCTAGATCCAAGCTATCCCCTGCTGCTAGCTTGGCGTATAAATACGCCATCTGATTTAACTCCATGGAGTAGGTGGGCATCCCGCAGTCGTCTTTTGCCCCGATCAATTCTTCTCCAGGCATTTCCAGTAATTCGGAGATTTTATCGAGAATTAGTTTTTGCGCGGGATTAGAACGGTGTAAATAGGTACTTAAAGGCCAGTTGCGATTCTGGCATACTGCTAAAACCCCCGCGTGTTTGCCCGAACAATTGTGCTGCAGGCGAGTACTTTTTCCTTGAGGAATGGGACATTTCAGATTTGCTGGATCGACATCAGCCCGCCAGAGTATATTAAATGCTTGTCTGGCTTGCTCGATTGTTCCCTGATGAGAACTGCACATAATTGCTAAATCGCGATCGCTGAGATCGTATTTCTGTAATGTTCCCGTACTGGTTACTGCCAAGGCTTGAAAAGGCTTGAGAGCAGAACGAATAAATGCTGGTGCATCGGGATTTCCCGCAGCTAGCAAAGTTCGTCCTTTGACATCACAAACTGAAGCCTCTACCTGATGAGACGATTCTACAATTCCTTCTCGAAGTAGATGGACTTCAATCGAAGGTGTATTAGTTTTTTTTGCCCTGGTCATTCAATTTGGTGGTGAGTAGATATTATTAATTAGAAACTAGCTCAAGCAGTCCTAGCTTTTCAAATAATTTGCCAAAAATCAGTTTAACCGATCGCCAGCCAAATTAAGCTACTCAGGACAATAACTCCTGCTAAGATACCGTAAGTCTTGTGAAATCTTTTGATTATGGGTTCGATTTCGTAGCTAGCAACCAGGCGATCGCGATTTAACATTGCTGTCGGTTTGATCCAGGTTTGTCCGTCGTACCAGCCAGACTCTTCATAAAAAATGCGATCGCGCCTTAGTCTATCTTTGATATATTGCCAACCCAAGTAAATTCTGGAGATAAAGATAGCGGTTAACAAACAAATTCCCATCGCGCTAGAGAGGATACAGTGAAACCAGTCGTGTCTGGGAACAAATACCGACATCGCCAGAGGAACGGCTAAAATTGCACTCCAAAAGCTGACCCAAACTATTTTTCGGCTGTATTTACCCAAGCCCAAAGTACCCCAGTCAAAGAGCCAGGATTCTTTGAGCTTTTCGTATTCGTTGATTGGCTGTTGTTCTCTAGGTACGGGGCAAAAGGTAGTGGATTTATTCATAAACAGAAGTTTGACTAGAGTCGGGAGAATATTCTATGCGTTCTGCGTGTCCCCAAAACGCTTCTAAATTATAGTATTCTCTCTCTTCTGGAAGAAAGGTATGAACGATTACG
>CAYXWE010000309.1:0-5350 GCA_964468145.1 uncultured Pleurocapsa sp. | reverse complement strand
TGTTGCTGAATTTATTTTTAACCAGGAAATGTTCGCTGGAGATCCTACGCCAGAGGATGTAGTTGATTGTGATTTGCTAATGGTGGTAGTGGATGGCAAACAACCGCTGACATCAACAGAAAAAGACTTTATTAAAAATTTAGATCGAACCTACATTTCACAACAATTTTTATTAGTCGATCTGCCACGCTTGCAACAAGAAACTCAAATAGCTCAAAATACCAAAAGCAACCTAAACTCAATAGAAAGATGGCTCAAAAATGACCTCAGATTGCAAGATTTTGTATTAGTACCGCTAAATCTCCAATCCTTCGATCGAGAAAATTGTCGAGGTCGAGTAGATTTTAAAGAGCAAAAAAAACAGTCGCAGTTTATTAAAACTCTAAATAATATTGTTAAGCGCAAGTCAGAAAATATTTTGGCGAAACGAATTACAGCGAAAGTGATTCGTACCATAGAGCCGATCGAACCTTTATTATGCCAGCAAGAGCAAAAATTAGCAGATCGACTAGTTCGAGAGGAACATAAACTAGAATCTCTGTCTCAAATTAACCTCAAAGCAGTAAGTAAAAATGCGAATGGGGAAGCTAATAAAAATAAAGAACGCTTTTTTAAAGAAATTAAACAAGAGATCAATCAATCGAAGGCTGCTTTTTTAGATGTTTATAATAAGAAAAGTATCATTGGTAAAGTACAAGATTTTACAGATAGTCTGACTCCCGTACTTTCAGTTAAAAACGGAAAAAAAGTCGTACGCTTAAATGATGAATCTCGACAAAATGCTGATGATATTAATCTGAGTGCGATTGATTTTTGTACCGATATGCTGCAAAAATGGGCTACAGCAGAATGCTATAAAGTAAATCATGTTTATAGTAATGGAGGTTTATCCGCTTTATTGCGCAGGCTCAAAGAACAAACGAGTATTGATTCTAATAACGTTTCAGAATCTCAATTCTCTGCCTTGAGAAAAATTGACGTACAAGAGATATTTGCAATTTCTTTTGCAGGAACAAGCTGCGAAACTAGCTATCAGCAAAAGTCCCTTGGCACGTACATCATCAAGCAATTACGCAGCCAAATGATGCAAGCAGTATTGGCAGTTTCGGTAATATCTACTTTAGTCGGCGGTGCAAGATTTAATAGAAATGATATTATGCAAGTTTTATCCAATTACTTCAAACAGTATCCTTGGCTATTTGGTTTATTTATTAGTGGTGCGATTTTTTTGCTAATTACTGCTTATAATAATGAGAACGAGCTAAAATTAGATGAAGCTGGAGCAAAGCTAAAAAAAGATTTATCTAGCTACTATCAATCCTTTAGCAAAAACTTGCTGGATAAAGTTGTTCAAGAAATAAATTTAAACTTAGATTCAGAAGAGAAAAAAATATCTGAGGGGCTTAAAAATATCGATTTAGAGTATAGCGATCGCCTGGCAGAAATCGACCGAGAAAAAAAACAAATAAAACAGAATATCGAGGAATACAAAGCCCAGCAAAAAAAATTACAAACAGAATTGAAAGAATTAGCAAAACTCAAGCAAATGTAATTATTGTTTATTGATGGGAAAAAGTATGACTGAAAATCTCGATCGCGTATCCGCTCGAACCATAGTGCAAATGCAATCCTCGATCGCCAAAGCAGATCGCGCCCTCGCACTATTAGATTCTACTGACGACACAATAGACAATCTCCGCGAGACAATTGAAGCCTCCGCCAACGAAGCTCAAGAAAGTTTTGAAACCCTAACCGAACAAATAGCAACCGCCCAAGAGAACCTTTCTATTCAACAACAAGCTGCTAAAGAAAGCACAAATAATTTAATGCAGCAAGTGCAGCAAGCAGGAGCAAGAATTCAAACTACTCTTAATAATACTTTTACTCAATTTAAAGAGTTACAGATACAGCAGCAGGAATTTTTGAGCCAATGGGAAGAAACTAATAGCGACTTAAATACTAACCTGCAAACCATAGTCGCTCGGTGTGAAGAAACGGTAGCAAATATTGACAGTGGTTTGGGTAATTTTAATCGAGGTTCGGTACAGTTTGTCAATGCCATTGGAGAACTATTAAAAAGCTGTGCCACGCGGGAGTCAACATTAGCCCTATCTTTATCGAGTTTCAGCGCAACTGCGAGCAGATCTATCCAAGCGATCGACGAAGCGACAAATAGTTTAGCGGTACGAGTTAGTACAAAAGTTGCAGCAATCGAAAAACCGCTACAAACTCTATTCGAGCAATCTGTTGCGCCAGAAAACGATGAATTTGTAGCAGTAATTGCGGATTTAGAAGAAGAAGCCCTAGGGGTAGAAAATACTATTCTACAATTAGTCGATGATGGTTTATCCGCAGGAGCAATACTGACTCAAAATATCGAAAAAGTTTTAGAACGAGATGAAGAAATTAGAGATTGTCTGTCAGAAATAGAACCTATTTTGGAAGCAGCCGAAAATTTGATAGTCTAATAGATATAGGAGTAATGCAGGAGATCGGACATCGTTCGTTTGATAGTTATTTGTCATTTGTTATTTGTCAAAAGCTTATGATAACTCAATGTTTATATACATAGGTTTAGTTTTCAACTTATATTTATTTTATATCGATTAATCAGATGACTCAAGGCGATCGCTGGCAAAAAATTCAAGCAACTACTCAAGCATTAAATAATTTCCTGAATACTCTGGAACTTGCAGGCGATCGGATAGATAGTTTCGCGACAAAAATAGAAACAGAGATAGAAATTATCGATAATAACGGTCATAATCTCCAGGAAAGGTTAGAAAATTTCAATCAAACTTTACAAGAAAACATCAGCGTTATAGAAATAAAAGAAACCGAAGCCATTGAAGTAATAGATACCTGGGAACAACTTTATACAGATGCTGGAGAAAATGTAGATAGTATCGCTGAGGATCTTGAAAGTTCTCAAGAGACACTATCGACAGAAATCGAAAACAATCTCGATGAATTGACAGCAAATATAGATAATATAAAGCAAGGATTAACAGAATTCAGCGTAGCAGTAGGGGAAGAAGGAGAAGCAATTGCTACTGCAGATATGGAAACCCAATCGGCATTAAATGAATTTATGCAAGAGTTCGGGGAATTCCAAAGTCAAGCACAAGAGGCAAAATCGACAGTCGAATTAGCTTACGAAGAATTATCATCTGCCATGGGCGAAGAATCAATGATTCAACTAGGAAACGTTTTGCAAGAGTTTGACGAACAGATAGATGAAGTTGATTCTAATGTGGTAAACGATTTACAGTCTTTTGTCGATAATCTTCGCGCTGCAATAGATGAATATTCGCAAAAAGTAGAAGATATTGGCAGCAACTTTAAAGAACAAGCAACCGATATATTTCACCAGCTTGAAGAATACATTTCAAATACTTTAAAAGAAAAAATGGAGGAAGCATTTAACGATATTGATTCAGAAATTATTGCCGAGTTAAATACAGAAATAGATCGATTTATAGAAACAATAGAGCGGGGTGCAGATACAATTCAAGAAATTCCTGATGCGATCGAGGAACTACAAACGGCGATGGAAGAAGCAGAATCTATGTCTGACGAATCTAATTATTGATAAATTAAATGAACCAACGATTGAATCAAATCCTATCCAATTTAAGTCAGACAGCAACAGCCTTACCCCAAGAGCTAGCAACTATCGTCAAGACAACAGCTATTGTCAAAACCCGCATACAATCTCTCGATCGCAATATTGAAGATCGCCAAGAAACTGTTCGAGTTTTGCTAGAGCAAATTCAAACCCAATTGAACGAACTACAGCAAGAAGCAGCTAAGGATCGCGCAGAAGTTACACAAGAGTTAATTAATCTAGAAAATAGTGCTGAATCTCTGACTAACGCCATTGGTACAGCCGCAGAAGATATAGGTGCAAAGTTAGATACTGCTAGGGCTAAGGTTAGAGAATTGGATGGTGTAGTAAAACAAAGTGCTAACAACATCACAACTACTAGCGATGGGGTAAATTCTGCTATGGAGACTGCTACAGAAGCCACAGAATCTCAACAACGAGAATTAAGCTCTGTAGTAGATGCCACCATTGGAGAAGTAGAATCCCTCAAAGAAACCATCGAGGTAGCCAAAGATAATATGGAGCAGCAGGTAGAAGACTTTGTTGCGGAAGTAGAACAACTACAACAGGCGATTAAAAATCAAGTTGAGGATCTAGGAGATCGTTTCTCCACTATTGAAGATGATTTTGAATCTGAATTAGATCGAATGAGCGAATCGATCCTAGAATCAAAAACAGAAGAGTTGATCGAAGAGATGCGATCTGCTATTGGAAAACAGGTTCGTGACAATCTTACTCAATCTACAGAAAATTTAACCGAAGCCATTGAAGAATTTGGCAAAGAAATAGAAGAATCGAAAGAGAGTTTAGCAACAACTAGAGAAAATATGGCAACTATGTTTGAAGATATTGAGGAGTATGTCGAACCGCTACAAGATGGTATTGCTAATATCAAAGATACGGGTTCTTTAGGAAAGAATATTATCTAAATAATTATGCAAGGAAGTATTTTAGACTCGCGCTATCTAATAATTAAATATCTTGCTAGAAGTGGATTGAGTAAAGTCTATCTGGCAGTAGATATTCAATCGCCTAACAAAGATAAATGTCTGCTCAAACAGCTTCATCCTCAAGTTAAAGATCCGAAGTTTATGGCAGTAGCTCAACAACTATTCAAAACTAGAATAAAAGAGATTTATACTTTAGAAAATCAAAACCAAACACCCAAGGTTTTGGCATACTTTGAAGAAGAGCGAAAATTCTATTTAGTACAAGAATATAGAGAAAATCAAACCTTTAAGCGAGAAATTATTCCCGATCGATCTTGGTCGGAAGATGATGTGGCCGAACTATTACGAGATTGTCTAAATATTATAAGTTTTGTTGGGGCGAAAAATTTAAATAAGCAAAACAAACGACACCAAAAATCAACCCGAAAGCGATCTCATGACAAGCCAGCCATGGTAGATTTTGGTACTGTCAACGAAATGTTTTCCGCTTTATCTGGTACGGGCAATCTTCTCGCGGTTGTTTCTCGCCTGCAGGCAATTAATCATACTTCTATCTCCCCTACTCAAGAGGATAATAGCTCTACCAAAGAACAGAGGCGACAAGCATTTGATACTGTCAAACAAGTAGCTAAAAACAATATAAAAAGATCCCTATCGCAGAACGATTACGATTTCAATTTTGTCAGAGAAAGCAAACAACTATGGCAGAAAGTAAATACAGAATATCAACAATTTACTAATGTCTTCGATCGCAGTTTAGTGGAAACTAGAAATGATAATCATGGCGAAGTAC
>CAYXWE010000308.1:0-5359 GCA_964468145.1 uncultured Pleurocapsa sp. | reverse complement strand
CGCATCAGGGAAGTTAAAATGACATTTATTAATTAATTCCCTATATATATTTCCATTATTTTCCTCAAAAGTAATTAAAGGTAATAAAGCTGACAATAGATTGCTAGTAAATGTAGTGGATGTAATAGAAATATTATTGTTTTGAGTATTGTTAAACTTTGAGATAAATGGAGTTATTTGTTGAAAAATACTTTGCGTTTCTACTTTTTGAGCTTCAATAATATCTCTAGCGAGGGTTTCTCGAACTTCAAACCAACCGTCCCGTTGATGTGCAATAATTTGTTGATAATCCGAAGTCTGGGTGCGCTCGCGATGCCCCAAAGCAGAACCAATAATGCCCCCAATCCAAGCACCTCGAACTCGATCGTAACTGCTGTAATTCATTTTTGCTGGCGGTATATTACAACTTTGCCATCTCACTCTATCGTATTGTATTTGTTAGAAAGCATAGTCGCTCAAATCAAACAAGGCATTACGCTATCGTCTGATAAAATTAGATGGACATTAAATATACCTTTTCTTTGCCGAGGGTCAATCGATCGTGCTAGTTACTACTACCGACACAATTCAAAACCAATCTATTGAAACCTATTTAGGAATAGTGACTGCAGAAGTAGTTTATGGCACTAACGTGCTAAAAGATTTTTTTGCAGGAATTAGAGATACTTTGGGGGGACGGACGGGCAGCTATGAGAGAGTTTTTGAGAAAGGGCAACAAAAGGCGATCGAAGAACTGACGCAACGCGCTCAAAAGCTCAATGCAGATGCAGTGATAGGGATTGAAATAGATACGGGTACAATTAGCGTAGATAATAAAGGAGTACTGTTATTAATTACAGCTACGGGTACTGCTGTTAAGTTAAGTTAATTTACTTCTGCTGCTATATCTATACCCTAGCGCGCGATCGCGCTAGCGATCGAAAACTTATGTTGAGCCAAAGTAATGATTTATCTTCACCGCACACATTCCCAATTCTCAATCTTTACGTCCATCTTCTCGACAATTATCGAGATTGGCTATTAGCTAGGCTAAAAGAAGGAATTGGCACTCACGTCGTTACTTTGAATGCAGAGATGACGATGATGGCAGAAGAAAATCCCGCTCTTTGTCGAGCTATAAAGAAAGCAGAATTAGTAATTCCCGACGGTGCGGGGATTATTTTTCACTTGAGGATACGAGGTATTAAGCATCAACGCTGTCCTGGTATAGAATTAGCTGCTGCCTTGATTGAGATAATAGGACAATCTGCTACCAGTAACTTATGTTTTTTTGGTGGAACTCCCCAAACCGCGATTGATGCTGCTCGATCTTGGCAAAAAAAATTCCCGAATTTAAATATCTTGACTCAGCATGGATACATCTCAGGAGAAGAGGAAAGTATTTGGAAACAAACTTTACAAGAAAAGCAACCCCAGGTAATTTTTGTAGCAATAGGAGTGCCCAGACAAGAACTGTGGATCGAAGAAAATCGTCACTTGTGTCCTAATTCTATTTGGATCGGTGTGGGAGGTAGCCTTGATATTTGGGCTGGTAATAAATCTCGCGCTCCTCAATGGTTGAGAAATAATAATTTGGAGTGGTCCTATCGTCTTTATCAAGAACCGTGGCGTTGGCGCAGAATGTTATCCTTACCTAAATTTTTATGGCGTTCTTTGACGGCCAAGATCGATTCTCAAAAATACTAAGTTTCTTGTTTGATAACCCTTCAGGGTTAACTACAAACCTTACTTTATTTAGGTTGAGCTACTTATAAATTGTTATTTAAATGCAAAATTAAACAAAAAATAAAGAGTAAAAGATATACTTTATCTTTAACTATTCGAGAAAGTATCTCGAATAGTTAATCTTTGCTTATTTGAACGAATCAACTTCTATTAGTTCGCTTTCAATAAATGGTTTCGCTGCCAAATCCTCTAATCCAACCGAGCCTAATAATTCCGACCATTTTTCTCGAACTACAGGGCTTTCAGTTGAAGATTGCTGTTTACTAGCAAGAATGGAAAGGGCATCATACCAAAAACCTCGGTCGCGATACAGTTCTGCTTGCTCGATAGAATCAGCAGTATTTAATTCTTGTTTAGTAGCAATATCGACTGTTTCTTGACGCATCCATCCTTCAACTACAATATCTCGCGATCGCTGTTTAAAATTACAAATCATTGAAAGATACCAATGATAGTTTTGGTCTTCTTCGAGTAAATTAGATTGAATATCGGCAGGAATATCAACACTCATGATTCCTGCACCTTCTGTAGTTAGGAAAGCTTCGTATATTAGTTCGTCTTGTTCGTTACGAAGTACAAATTCTAAGGTTCTTTCTTTGCTTGTTTTAGGTACGTAAAAAAACAATTTGGGAGCATTAGAGGCATTAATTCCTACAGTTTGCTCTGGAATTAATGCAATTAAATTGCGACTTTGAGGATCGGCAATACAATTATCCCCCACACCTCTACTACCACCATCTCGACGATGAGTTGGTAAACCATATTCCGAACGATTGTTTCTTTCTGTTGTATTTTCTGCTCTTACATTTGCTGTAGAACTAGCTAACATTAAAGCTAATGTAAAACAGCTAATTCCTTTTCTTTTAAAACTTTTAATCTTAAACATTATTAATCTACTTGTTAAATAAATAGAATATATATCTAATATAGTAGTCATTTTTGATGTTAAACGTCTATCAGTATTATTTTCAACTATACTTATAAAAGCTTTTTATAGATAAACACGAACTAAATAGTTTTACTTAGATTTAAGCTAGTATGCCGATCATTTAAGTATTGTTTCTTAGGTATAATCGAGGCTTTTTATAATTACAATAATCAAAGAAAAAAATGAAAGAAGAGAGCCAGGGTAAACTCAGCAAAATTATTGATTTCAAAAGGGTTAAGCATTGGCTAGGTACTTATGTTTCTTCCTTGTTATTATTAACTATTTTGATAACCACAATAGTACTCGGTTCGAGGCGTGTAGGAGGGCTACAAGTTCTCGAATTACTAGCTTATGATTGGATGGTAAATATAAAAAATAAGAATGAAATAGATCCCAGATTACTAGTAGTTGAAATTACGGATAAAGATATAGACAGAGAAAATAGTTGGCCAATCCCAGACAAAACTATTGCGAAGTTATTAAAAAATTTGCAACAGTATCAACCTAAAGTAATTGGATTCGATCTGTATCGAGAAGTAACCTATCCGCCAGGAACGGAAGAACTCAGACAAGAGTTACAAAAAGACAATGTAGTTGTTATTCAGTTGGTGGGTAATGGAGATAATAGTGTTGCTGCACCTCCAGGGGTCGATCGAGAACAAATCGGCTTTAACGACGTAGTTGTTGATGTAGAAGATGACGTGTTGCGTCGTAACTTAATGTATTTTCGATTTGGAGATGGTGAAGAAGATGTGATGTACTCTTTTTCTCTTCGGACAAGTCTCAAGTATTTGGCTGAGTACGGTTTTCAATTTGAGGCTGATAATGACTTTGTTAAGATAGGCGACACAATTTTTCCAGACCTCCAAGCAAATTCGGGTGGTTATCAACTAGAACCCTCCGAAACTGCAGGAAAGCAAATTTTGATTGACTATCGCTCTCCTCAGATAGCCGAAACCGTAACTTTAACCGATGCCATCTCAGGCAATATTTCTCCTGAGATGATTAAAGACAAAATCGTCTTGATCGGAACGAGCGCACCTAGTATAAAAGATATTATTCCTACTCCTTATAGGGGTTCTCAAACCTTTATGCCAGGGGTTATAGCTCATGCTCAGATGGTTAGTCAGATTTTAGGGGTAGTATTAGATGACCAACCTTTAATTTGGTTTTGGACGGAGTGGAGCGAAAGTTTGTGGGTTTGGAGTTGGTCTTTGTTGGGGGTTGCGATCGCTTGGAAACTCAAACATCCTTTATCGGTAGCAGCAGTGGGAATAGTCAGTATTGGCGGTCTATGGATTATTTGTCTGATTACTTTTGCTTTCTCAGGCTGGATACCATTTGTACCTGCTGCGATCGCTTTAGCCATTACTACCGCTAGCGTTTTGGGCTATAAATCCTTATACAATCTTTTTTATGATTCTTTGACAGAATTACCCAACCGTACTTTGTTTGCCAAAAAACTCAAAGAACTCAAACAAAGAAATCGTTCTAAATCCGATAACTTTATTGCAATTCTTTGTTTGGATATCGATCGCTTTAAATTAATCAATGATGGTTTGGGTTATCAGGCTGGCGATCGCATTTTGGTTACTACAGCCCGACGCTTGCGCAAGAATCTCGATCCCAGAGCGATTATAGCGAGGGTAGGAGCGGATGAATTTGCGATCGCTTTTCAAACTACTGAAGATGGTAGCGAAGCCATTGAAGTAGCTAATAAATTAGATCGAGAATTGGCAATACCCTTTCCACTGAAGGAACAAGATATTTTTACTTCTGCCAGTATTGGTTTGGCTATCAATCGTTTGGGAGAAGATTTTCAACCACAAGAGTTACTACAGGCTTCTCACACCGCAATGTATAAAGCGAAAGTTTCTGGCAAAAGGCAGCATCAGGTATTCGCCACTAAGATGCACGAACAAGCATTTAAAAGATTGCAGTTAGAGGCGGATTTAAATCTGGCGATCTCCAAAGAGGAATTCGAGCTTCATTACCAACCAATTATTTCATTTTCTACGGGAAAAATATGCGGTTTTGAGGCTTTGGTGCGTTGGATTTCTCCCACTAGAGGTTTTATCTCTCCTGGTGATTTTATTCCTGTAGCAGAAGAAACTGGTTTGATTGTACCGATGGGAAAATGGATCTTGGAAACTGCCTGTCGTCAGATGCAACAGTGGCGCAGTAAATTTCCCGAAGCCCAAGACGTGATGATGAGCGTCAACCTTTCTAGCAGACAATTTGCTCAACCAGATTTGATCGCTCAAATTCGAGAAGCTTTGGTTATCACTGGACTCGATCCTGCTAATCTCAAGCTAGAAATCACTGAAAGTATGGTGATGGATGATGTAGAAAAAACGATTGTTTTGCTCAATGAGTTAAAAGAGCTAAATATTAAAATTAGTATGGATGACTTTGGTACGGGGTTTTCTTCTTTTAGTTATTTACACCGTTTTCCTACTGATACCCTTAAGATAGATCGTTCTTTTATCAGTAATATGAGTCAGGGTTCTAAAAATATTGAAATTGTTAATACAATTGTAATTTTGGCGCACAAACTAGGTATGGATGTTATTGCTGAGGGTATTGAAACTGAAGAGGAAAGAAAAATTTTGGCAGATTTTAATTGTGATTATGCGCAGGGTTATTTCTTTGCCAAACCTTTGAAAAAAGACGATGCCACAGAATTGTTTGTTTATAAAACTCATT
>CAYXWE010000307.1:0-5362 GCA_964468145.1 uncultured Pleurocapsa sp. | reverse complement strand
ATTTTGACAATCCAAAGTTTATGGTTTTTTGTCCCTTGTTCTTGGTCATAGCGCGATCGCTCTTTTAGAACAAGATATTAATTAAATAATTTGCATCGAGCCAATAACATCGAGAAGCAAGGGGACACTCAGAACACTTAGGATTTCTGGCAGTACAAATTAATGCTCCAAAGTCTAATAAGGTTAAATTCCAATGTCCGACTTTTTCGTCTGGCGCGACATCATCTGCCGAACCCCATAAAATTTTACAGCGAGACTTAACTCTTTCTCCTTTAATACCAAAAAAACGTTCGAGAATACGAGCCACATTAGTATCCATTACTGCTGCTGGCTTCTCGAATGCCTGGGAAAGTATTGCTCTGGCTGTATATTTTCCAATGCCAGGAAGTTTGAGTAATTCTTTTTCTGTTTGCGGTACTTCTCCTTGATATCGATCCACTATGATTTGGGCGGTTCGAGATAGCCTTTCTGCTCTAAAGAATAATCCCAACGGTTTCATTAACTCTGCGATACCGTTGGTTTATTAAAAATTAATTGAAACTTGTCGCTCGCTTGATACAACAAATCTATTTGCCATGTAGTATTTAACAATATTTTTTAAATACTAGTTAAATATACTTAGATTGAAAATGTTCGATTCCAATTTAGAGGCAGTATTCCAAAATAATTTAATCTTTATCGATTCCCAAATCAGTAATTATCAAGACTTGGTAGCGGGGGTAAATGATGCTGAAGTTGTAGTCATAGATCGACACCAAGATGGTATCGAACACATAACCACAACTTTGAGTCAGTACCAAAATATCTCTAGCGTTCAAATTATTTCTCATGGTATGGAGGGACAACTGAACTTAGGAACTACTGACTTGAGTCTAGAAAATATCAATGACTACGAACATCATCTCCAAGAGTGGTCACAATATTTAACTAACGATGCAGATATTTTGTTATTCGGTTGTAATGTTGGTACGGATTTAGAATTTCTTGATAGTTTGAGCAAACTAACTTCTGCAGATATAGCTGCTTCGGAGGATTTAACGGGCAATGCAGAGTTAAATGGAGATTGGGAATTAGAAATTAGTCTGGGGGAGATCTCATCAGAATTAGAAATCGATCTAGATACCCTAGAAAATTATCAATCTGTCCTAGAAGTTTCACGATCGCAATTAGTTCTAGAATTGGATTTTGAAACTGGCGCGATCGATTCTGCCCCCGATGGTAATAATAATAACGGGCGATTGGTTAACGGTGCGCTGTTGGGCGAGTCAGAACAACCTTTTGGCGGAGTAGTAGAATTTGACGAGGGCAATCAATATCTGGCGATCGCTAATTCTGATGAGATTAATTTAACTAATTCGGCTACTCGTACTGTTTCTCTCTGGTTTAAACCAGAAGATATCGACGCTGCTAACCCCCAAATAATCTACGAAGACGGGGGGACAACTAGGGGTTTTAATATTTACTTGGAAGGGGGGCAACTATACGTTGGCGGTTGGAATCTGATTGAAAGTAATTGGTCTGGTACATTTTTATCAAGCGATCGCCTTAGTTCTGACACTTGGCATCATGTAGCCTTGGTATTAGATGCCCAACCAGCAGCAACCACAGTGCAACCAGAGGTTTTATTTGCCTATCTCGACGGGGTAGAAATTGGTCGGGGGGCTGGTAGTCAAGTCTGGCGACGCACTGGAGGAGTGGCTTTTGGCGGACTCAATTCAGGGACTAAACTACATACAGGTAATGTTAATGGCAGTGGTGTCTTAGGGTTTTCTGGCACTATTGACGAAGCCAGAATTTATAATCGGGCTTTATCTGACACAGAAATTAGTACTCTAGCAGATTTTAATCTTGATGAAGCCGAACCACCCCAAGCAAATTTACCAGTCGCTCGACTAGAGTTAGACGAAACATCGGGTAACTTAGCCACAGACAGTCAAAAGAATAATGATGGCACTCTGCGTAATGGAGCATTTTTTGAGCCTGTGGGAGCAGATTTAGGCGGTGGAGTACGTTTTGATGGTAATGATGACTACGTAGCCTTGGCTAATTCATTTGATATTAATTTGGGGACTCACTCCCAGCGGACGATTTCCCTCTGGTTTAATGCCGATAATATTGATACCCCAAACCCCCAAGTTCTTTTTGAAGCAGGGGCGACTGTTCGCGGTTTAAATATTTATATAGAAGAAGGACAATTATACTTTGGAGGTTGGAACTTACCCGAAAGTAATTGGTTTGGTACATTTTTATCAAGCGATCGCCTTAGCTCTGATACTTGGCATCATGTAGCCTTGGTATTAGATGCCCAACCAGAAGTAACCACAGTACAACCCGATGTTTTATTTGCTTACCTCGATGGAGTGGAAATTGGTCGAGGATTAGGCAGTCAACTTTGGCAGCATTCTGGCGGAATTGGCTTGGGTGGAGTTTTGGGAGCAACCAAATTCCACGATGGCAATCTCAATGGCTCTGGTGTGGCTGGTTTTGCGGGTAATATTGCCAGCCTAGAAATATATAACCAAGCTCTAAATGGAGAAGCGATCGCATTACTATCTAGTTTGGATGTTCCCACTCCTCCTGTGGTAGTAGATCCCCCTTCTTCTCCCCAAAAATATCGAGCAGATAACCAGAATTTTAATTATGATGGCAGAATTGACTGGCAAGATCCCCAAGCCCCAGCCTTGGGCTTTGCAGGTACATCGGTAGAGTTTAAATTTACAGGAACTAGTTTGGCGATCGAACTGTCGGAAGATAACTGGGGTAGAGAAAATTATGTCGATGTTTATCTAGATGGCAATCCCCAACCAATAACCATTAAGCTACGTCGCGAAGGCGGTAATCCTGTAGTTTATGATATTGTCCAAGGATTAGAAAATAAAGTCCACAATGCAGTAATCTACAAACGCAACGACTATTCCACGGGAGAATTTAACTTTCATGGTGCGATCGTTGATGGACAATTGTTAGAAGCAAACCCCGACTCTCAACGTACCATCGAGATTTATGGCGATTCGATTACTTCGGGTATTGCGGTGGAATTTCCCCAAACAGGAGTCCAAGATCCTCAAGGTAATACTGATGAAATTTCCAATGCTTACTATAGCTACGGCTCGATTCTTGCTAGAGATTATGATGCGGAAGTATCTTTAGTGGCTCAATCAGGTGTTTCTTTGGTTAATGGTTTTGGCTATTGGAATAATTTTTGGAACAACGGTACGGGAGGAGAAGCAATTTATGACAAGGTAAAACCTTTGCACAACGCTCCAACTTGGGACTTTAATAATTATGATGCAGACTTAGTAATTTTGGCTTATGGACAAAACGACTCTTCTACCGTAGGGAACAACCTATCTAAAGAGCAGTGGAAAGAGCGTTATAAACAAATGTTAGCTAATATTCGAGCCAAACATCCCGATGCTTATTTTATTGGTATGTTTCCCGCCATGTTCCACAACCGTCAATGGGATAGCTATATCACCGAGGCGATCGCCGAATACCGCACTGAATATAATGACGAGCGCGTTTTTTCTCTAATTCACCAACAGCTTACTCCTGGCCATCCTCGTATTAGCGAACAAGAAGTTATGGCCGATACTTTAAAAGATTTTATTGACAGTACGCTGGTGGAAAATGGTTTTAGTTGGTGAGGGAGTCATCGGCTGAGGGCAGTTAACTTAACTTGTCAAACGTCTAATTTTGTACGACTATAAGTTCTTCCTTTCCAAGCACCACCTTTACCTTGATAATATTTAATCGCCGAGTCGATGGTTATCAAGGTATAGAGAAAAGCGATCGCGGGTAAAGCTAAAGCCCAGATAATTGATAAGTTATATAGTTTGATGGTGGGTAAATAAGCAACAGTCATCAACACCCAGGTTAATAAGCAAATACCTACTACTAGCCAGTTGCGATCGCCAATGCCCAGAGTCAAACCGATAGGTGCAGTTAAATAAACCAAACTCATACCAAATAACGTACCAATTAATAATAACCAGGAATAGTTCAGTTGAGCAAATGCAGTACGGGCGATGGTATCCCAGATTGTCTTGAGATCGTTGTAGGAACGTAAACTTATAGTTGTGGTAGTTAACCCCAACCAAATTTTTTTATTTTGAGCTTTCACCGCTTTAGCTAAAGTGCAATCATCAATTAGAGCATCTTTAATTGTGGCAATACCACCAAGATCGGATAAGGCGCGATCGCTAATTAAGATACATCCTCCCGCTGCTGCTGCAGTAGGTTTTTGCGGATCGTTAACCCAAGGAAAAGGATATAGTTTTTGAAAGAAGAAGACAAAAGCAGGGATTAGGAGTTTTTCCCAAAAGCTTTGACAGCGCAACCACACCATCAAAGAAACTAAATCTAACTTTTCTATTTGGGCTTTAGTAACTAACTGCTGAATATTATTAGTTCCGTGACAAATATCACCATCAGTCAGTAAAAAATAATCGGGTTTTATATTTTGTCTTGCATAATCAATACCCTGATTTACTGCCCATAATTTACCCTTCCAGTCTGGTTCTAAAGGTTTGCCCGTAATGAGTTTAAATTGCCCTGGTTTAGCCAAATCTTGGGCAGTTTTTTGAGCTAACTCCGCCGTGCGATCGCTACTATTATCATCAACCAAAACTACAAATAACTCCCCAGAATATTCTTGAGTTAATAGTGAATTAATGCTGGTTGCGATCGCTTCTGCTTCATCTCTTGCAGGAATTACTGCACATACCAATGGATAGGACTTTAATTCTAAACTATGGCGATCTATCCGCGACTGTGCTTGCCAAAATTGTCCCCGAAATAAGAGTAAAAATAGCCAAATAATTAAAGACAAACTAACCAAAGTAAACAAAAGCATCAATCATCAGTTCTCACAAGTATTGTCAAATCAGGATAAAAAAATAAAAACAATCTATATTATCTCCAAAATGGGAATAATCAAATTGAGTTAATATTCGATCGCCAAAAAACCTTAGCCGATCTCCTCTTGCAATTCTTCTAACCGACAAAAAATAAATGAACTCTAATTATCTATGGTTAATCGTCAGCACCTTCCTAGTTTTTATGATGCAGCCAGGTTTTATGTGTTTAGAGTCTGGATTAACCAGAAGCAAAAATAATATCAATGTCGCCATCAAGAACTTAATCGATCTGGGAATATCTATTTTGCTCTTTTGGGCTTTTGCCTATGGTTTAATTTTTGGTTCTTCTGTAATGGGTATAATTGGTTCAAATCACTTTTTCTTCAATCCCGAACTGTTTACTGCCAAAGAAAATATCTTTTTTCTGTTTGAAATGATGTTTTGCAGTACAGCAGTGACAATTATTTCTGGAGCGACTGCCGAACGTCTCAAATTCAGATCCT
>CAYXWE010000306.1:0-5364 GCA_964468145.1 uncultured Pleurocapsa sp. | reverse complement strand
AACCTCAAGAATTTATATGCCCCGTGACACGGAGGAAGTTGTCTGTTATGTGTTCTAGCTTTCTTGTTCTTGGAGAAGGACAAGTCAAAGTGCTTTGCTTTTTCCTTAACTGGAACTGACATTGCTAAGAACAACTTAATTGCCGTAGCTTGACGATCGCGGGAGAAAATCCCGGTCTGATTTTTAAAACCTGGCGGTAGGAATTGCAGGCTTCGGTATAGTTTTGGGCTGTCTCTAAAATTGCTCCCCGATTCATCCAAACAAAAGGATCTTGGGGCTGGATTTCAATAGCGCGATCGAATATGGATATTGCTTCGTCTATTTTACCTAGAGATGATAGGGCAATTCCCCGACCTACCCAAGATTGATAATCGTTAGGTTTGATTTTCAAAGCCTTTTGGAAAGACTCGATCGCTTTTTGATGTTGCTGATTTTGACTGAGAGCAATTCCGCGATCGCGCCACCCATGATAGAAGTTGGGATTAATCTCTAAAGAGCGATCGTAAGAAGCGATCGCTTTGGGCAAGTCTCGAAAACCATCCCGCAATAAAGATCCTCGATTGTGCCAAGAAAGGTAGGATTTGGGCTGAACTTTTACTGCTCGATTGAATGCTGCCAATGCTTCTGAATATCTTTTTAGGGCAAAAAGGGCATTGCCTTGACCTAGCCAGGTTAAATGAGAGTTCTCATTAACTTTTACCGCTTGTTCGTAAATACTCAAGGCTTCTTCATGTCGCTGTAGTTTGCTCAAGACATTAGCTTTGTCTAGTAACGCAGTAATATTCTGGGGATTTTGAACGATGACACTTTCGTAGGCTTCTAGGGCTTCTTGGTAGAGACGAACTGATTCTTGGGGGCGATTGAGATACTGTAAAACCAGAGCTTTATTTTGCCATAGCTGGGGATCTAGGGGGTCTATTTCTTGAGCTTGATTAAAAGCGTCTAAGGCTTCTTGATATTTACCCAAGCCGATTAGAGCAATACCCCGATCGCTCAAGGCTTGAGCATTGTTGGGATCTAAAGAAATCGCTTTATCTTGGGCTGCTAAAGCTTCTGGAAAAAGCTCCAATTTATATAATGCTTTACCTTTACGATTCCAGACTGTAGAGTTGTCAGGCTGCATACGTAGTGTTTTGTTATAAGCAGTAGTTGCTGCCTCAAAACGTTCCAAGCGATGTAAAACTTCTCCTCTTCCTTGCCAGGTTGCCACCAAATCGGGTTTAATTTTATCTACGCGATCGTAGGCTGCCAGGGCAGCGGGATAGCGTTCTAATTCATAAAAAGCTTGGGCTTGACCCAACCAACCACAGATAGAATTATCATTTAAGTTGGTTGCTTGCTGGAAACGGTTGAGAGCTTGTTTGGGGTCGTCTACTAAAGTTTTTTTGCCTTGGCGACATTGGTATCGAGGACGCAACATTGGATAGACAAACTCACCCACTCCTGCCAACAATAGCAAACAAAATATTGCTGCCCATAAATGACTTGGTTTAAAGGGTTTTTTCTGAGTGACAACTCTATCTCGTACAGTTTCATCTACAGGGACGGGGGCGATGGTTGCTGTCGAAGAATTAATCTGGTTGCTAGTCGTGGTTGTGTTTGCTGAGAGATTTACGGCTTCTGATTTAAACTGAATTTTATTGAGATCGGCGATCGCTTCTTGGGCAGAGGTATAACTGTTGGGCCCATTTAAGCCCATCATTCGTTCGATAATTGTGGATAACTTAAAATTAATCCTACTTAATTCTTTAGATAAAAATGTTTTGAGGTATAAGTTGGCTGGTATTTGCTGGGGTTTTTTGCCTGTCATCGCCTCAATAGCGATCGCTCCTAGAGCATATAAATCTCTGCTAGGAGTTATATTACTTGCAGGTTGTTTATCAGGATAGTACTGGTTACTGCTGTAAATTAAACTAGTTGGTCGATCTTCATTTGTTGATTCAGATTTGTTGATAATCGGTTCTGCCAAGCTAAAACCGATTAAAAAAGCTCTATTTTCTCGTATCAGAGTAATGCCATGGGGTTTATCCCCAATAATGATGTTAGAAGGTCTAATATTTTGGTGTACCGAACCTAAATTATGGATTGAATCCAAGCTAGACAACACATCTTTGAGTAAGGCTGTCGATTCTACATCGCTTAACTTACCATATTGCTCTAGTTGCTCTTCTAAATTGCGCCCTTTAATCAATCCCCTTACAAAATAAAAAGCTTCTTCTTCTTCAAAACAGGCTAATATTGGCGGAAGCTGATTTTTCTCTGCTAGCTTTTGCCAAATGTGGCTTTCGTTGTTATAGCGCGCCCTAATATTTTCTTGCGATATTTTGCGATTTGCTTTGAACCCAAATTGGTCTACGACACAACGAAACTCATCAGGCATGGTTGCATCTTTTGCTAGGTAAGTTGTCTTCCAATCGTTTTTGCCTAATTCTTTAATTAATTGATATCTCCTACCAACTATTAGATTGTGATTCATAGCAAGGGGGAATAATACTTCTGCTCTCAAAAACTAGTCGCAATATTCTTGGTCATCAAATGTGAAAAATGCTTTAACTATTAATTAATTTTAATATCGCTCAACTATACTTGTTTTTATTTAAACAATTATAAAATTTGCCATGTAAGTGCATAAAAATACTGGCTTGTAACATAGTATGTAATTATAAGCCAACCAAAAAACAATGAGATAAAGTTTTGATGATGAAAACATAGCTTAAATATATATCTATTGGCGGTCTTGTCTTCGGTCATTAGTTTGTATTTATTGAATAAAGATCCTATTTACTCTGGTTTACATCCTTACCTAAGTTAGAAATATCAACATCATTACCCTGGTTATTTACACTGTAATTTTAACTCTGCTCTCATCTTAAAAATTATGCTATCCAAACAATTCTTGAAAAAACTAATCCTGGCAACGCTTGTTACGGGTTCTACATACAGCATTAACAGTATTGTCTCTGCTCAATCTCCTTTTTATTACTATCCCTCTGCTAGTTTTTTTAGTCCCTCACCTAGCTATTACCAGTCTGACGATTTGGGGAACTTGGCAGAAATTCTGACCCTAGATAGCAAATTTGCCACTTTGCTTGACAACTTGCAAACAGCCCAAATGTCAGAAACTCTCAGTGGTAAAGAAAAGCTGACATTACTTGCCCCTACAGAAGAGGCTTTTGCTGCTTTGTCCCCCGAACTTCAGCAAAAGCTATCTCAACCAGAAGTTCTCGATAAAGTATTAAAGTATCACCTAATTGAAGGCGAAATTAAAGATGAAGACATTAAGCGTCGCCAAGTATCTACTTTATTAGAAGACAATGCGGTTGAAATTGGCGGAGTACCTGGAGAAAACGATAAAGTTACAGTCAAGCTCAACGATGCTACCGCTAGCGAACCTTTGTTAGCGGATAATGGAGTTATTATTCCCATCGATAAAGTACTGATTCCACCCAATTTGTAATCGCCCTACAAACTTTTGATAATACTCTGACGGGGATTAAATTGTTCCAATTCCCGTAATTTTTCGTATAGTTCTTTCTCTTGGGGAGTAATTTCTTTGGGGGTGACAATCTGAATTTCTACTAGCTGATCGCCCCTGTCTCCCGACTTTTCAAAATAACCTTTGTTTGCCAATCTTAATCTTTGACCCGATCGCACTCCGTTTGGGACAGTCACTTTAACTAAACCATCAATAGTAGGTACTTCGATCGCGCTACCCAAAATCGCTTCTGTGGGCGTAATAGGAATCTGGCAATATATATTGCCCCCCTGGATTTCAAAGAAGGGATGGCGGGCTACAGTAATTTTGAGATACAGATCTCCTCCTTCTATACCTTGTCCCCGCAAGCGAATGCGCTGCCCGTTAAACATTCCTGGAGGCATATCTACTTCTAAAGATCTGCCATCTTCTAGGCGAATTTTGCGTTTGCCACCACGATAGGCTTCATCTAAGCCGAGAGTTAATTTAGCTTCAATATCCCGACGTTGAGGAATTGTTCTCGGTCTTTTGGTCGTACCTGGGCGAAAATCGTCGGTAACTACGCTGCCAGGACGAGGACGGGTGGGTCTTGTATTGGGGCGAGTATTATTATTGCCTCCTCGTGCAAAAAAGCTTTTGGGTTTGAGGGACTGGTCGTACTGTACCCGTCTAGTTTGGTCTGATAAGACTTCGTAGGCTTCGTTGATGTCTTTAAACTTTTCTTCGGCTGCCTTATTTCCCAAATTGCGATCGGGATGATATTTAATAGCTAGGGTGCGGTAGGCTTTTTTGATTTCATTACTGGGAGCATTTTTATCCACCCCCAACATCTCGTAATAATTACGCACTTGTGGCATATCTTATCTTTCTCAATGATTAATTATTAGTTATTAATTATTAATTACTTAAAACCACTCATCATCTTCATCGTCCCAATCATCGTTATAGGAGGTATTACGGGGAGGATTGCGATCGCCGTAACGATCTTGTGGGGGATAGTTGTCTCGACCGCCACGAGAACTTCTAGAAGGTTCTCTTCTAGATGAATAAGGATCTCGGTTGCTGTAGGGGTCGTCATAACCAGCACCGCGATCGCCATAATTATCATATCCTTCATTGCCACGACGAGGTTGGCGCGATCGACTGCCATAATCGTCATCCCAATCATTGCCACTAGGACGACGGGGTTGATTATTATAGCCTCCACCATAATTACCACCATAACCATCATCGTAGTCATTATATCCTCCACCGCGATTGCGATCGCCCCCAGGAGGATTGTTATAAGGATCGCGACTGCTACCGCCGTAGTAATCAGTTTGACGAGGATCGTAGGAATAGTCATCCGTAACATAATCGTCGTCGTCACCTAAGAATGTTTTGCGAATTGCACCCAAGAAATCATCATCGTCATCATCGTCGTATTGCAGTCTAATTTCTCGATTGAGTTCGTATAAAGTATCTTTCAAATCTGCTTCCGAGCGATCTAGGGTACGTTCGTCACCCTGTTCGAGACTTTTGAGAATTTCTTCGCACAGTACATCAATTCGACGACGATAGTAACTAGCAAACTGACTACCAAAATCGAGGGTAACTTCTTTAAGTTTTCTTTGTGCTTGGTCGGTTAAGGCTTTGGCACGATTGCGCTTTTCCACTCTTTCTCGGCGGGAGCGGTCTTCGTTGGCAAATTCTTCTGCCTCTTTAATCATGCGATTAATTTCCGAATCGCTTAAGGTAGAAGCACCCGATACAGTAATGCCCTGTTCTCTACCTGTGGTTTTATCTCTGGCGGTAACTTGCAAAATACCGTTAGCATCAATATCCAAAGATACCTGTATTTGGGGTATACCTCTTGGTGCGGGTGGAATTCCTGTCAGTTTGAACCTACC
>CAYXWE010000305.1:0-5381 GCA_964468145.1 uncultured Pleurocapsa sp. | reverse complement strand
ATGGGGGGGACTTGGGATCTGTTTCGCTATCCTGGGATTCGCTCCGATAGCGATATGCACACCCTCGGCTATAATTTTAAACCCTGGCGAGAAGCAAAAGCGATCGCTGATGGAGAGTCGATCCTAAACTACATCCAGGAAACCGCATTAGAAAATAATATCGATCGGCATATTCGTTACAGTCATGTTGTAAAACAGGCTAGTTGGTCGAGTAAAGATGCAGTCTGGAGATTAAAGATCGATTGTGATAGCGCAACAGTTAATCTAAGCTGTAATTTCTTGATTATGTGTTCGGGATACTATCGTTATGACGAAGGATATACTCCCGAATTTCCAGGGCGCGATCGCTTTACTGGTAGGATAGTTCATCCCCAAAAATGGACTGAGGATATCGATCGCCGAAATAAAGAAGTAATCGTAATTGGTTCTGGTGCTACCGCCGTTACCCTTGTCCCTAATCTGGCTAGGGATGCTAAAAAAGTAATCATGCTCCAGCGATCGCCGAGTTATATTGTGTCTCGTCCCGATGAAGATCGAACAGCCAATCTGTTACGCAAGCTATTACCAGAAAAGATCGCCTACGCTATTACTCGCTGGATGAGTATTACCTTTCAGCAATTCTTTTACAAACTTACTCGTAGTCAGCCAGAAAAGATTAAAAATACTTTGATCGATAAGGTGCGCCAGGAGTTAGGGTCAGATTATGATGTAGAGACTCACTTTACACCGCGCTACAATCCTTGGGATCAGCGTATTTGTTTAGTACCCAACGGTGATTTGTTTGAGGCGATTAAATCAGGTAAAGCTAAAGTTGTCACCGATCGCATCGATACCTTTACAGAGGATGGCATTCTTTTAAAATCAGGCAAGGAATTAACCGCAGATATTATTGTTACCGCTACGGGATTAAATCTTTTAATCTTAGGCGGAGTCGAATTTTTTATCGATCGCCAACCTATAAACTTTAACCAAACCTATACCTACAAAGGAATCATGTATTCCAACGTGCCAAATTTAGTTTCTATTTTTGGCTACGTCAACGCCTCTTGGACTCTACGGGCAGATCTGATGGCAGAATATACCTGTCGCCTCCTCAACCAAATGGATAAACAAGGGTATCGTCAATGTACTCCCCGCTTGCGATCGCAAGATAAAAATATGCCAGCACGTCCCTTTATAAAAGGCTTCTCCTCTGGCTACCTGCAACGAATAATGCACCTCTTACCAATGCAAGGCGATCGCCATCCCTGGCTCAATGCCCAAAATTATCAACAGGACAAAAAGAATCTCCGCTATAGTGCGATCGAAGATGGAGTTTTAACATTTAACATTTAACATTTAACATTTAACGTCTCCCCGTCTCTCCGTCTCCCTGTTCTTTCATCGGATATCGGATATACTCAAACTTCATTAAATCACCACGATTTTGTATTATTATTGCTAAATATAACAAAACGTTACAAAATATTTTTGTATTCTAGTTTATGCAGGCTATTCTTTCTTCTAATTCAACTTTTACGGCTAATAAAAATTCACCAATCCAGAAAAAATTAGAACTTCGACAACCCTTAAAGGTAGTTGCTTTGGGAGATAGTTTAATTTATGGCTATGGCGATCATGTTGGTGGAGGTTGGGTAGAAAGATTGCGCCGTCAGTGGATGTCTCCCGATGGAGATGGTCATATTTTGTATAATCTAGGAATCAGGGGAGATCGCACCCAGCAAGTTCTCCAACGTTTGGAACGAGAATTTAGCTGTCGAGGAGAGTTACGCAAACGGGTCCCCGATTTGATTTTACTTTCCGTTGGTGTCAATGATTCTTCTCGCATCAGCAAGCCTGATGGCAGACTGTATACAAATTTTGAAGAGTTCAAACAGCAAATCAATCTTTTATTAGATTCTGCCCAAAGTCTTTGTCCCGTACTATTTGTGGGGATGACTCCTGTCAATGAAGGTAAAATGCCTTTTGCTAACTGCCTTTATTACAATCATTTCGATCAGTATCGTTATAAAGAAGCGACATTACAGGCTTGTCAGCAGCGCAATATTCCCTACTTAGATATTTTCGATTTGTGGTTATCCAGGGGTACAGACTGGATTAATAGCCAATTAAGTGAAGATGGATTACATCCTAATGTATCTGGCTATCAAACTTTATTTTCCGATATTATGGCGTGGAAATTAATTGATTAATACTCTTGAAGATTCTTCATTTAGCTAAAAACAACGATCCTAACCAGGTAAATCGAGTCTTGAGTAAAGTCAGCATCAATAAAAATAGAGGTTTTGATTTTTGTCTAATGAGGTGCAAGATATGAGTATTTTTTACTCGCACTCCATTTCACCAAAAACTAATAACTAATAACTAATAACTAATAACTAATAACTAATAACTAATAACTAATAACTAGCCTCACCGATAAATTCTCTTGTCCCGAACTCACGTTATGCAATGCCCCAAAATTTTCCCCACTTCCAAAGCAGTAGCGGGAGCTAATAATACTCCATTGCGGTAATGAGCAGTAGCCAGGATGACATTATTGTAACCAGATAATTTGCCAATTACAGGAGCAGCAATACCCTCAGGGCGAGGACGTTTGCCAGTCCAGGTTTCGAGAATGGTGGCACTCTCGATTTCAGGGCAGAAATTAACAGTATCTTGTTTGAGTTGTGCGAGTAATTTTGGTTCTGCAGTACTATTGCCAGTTTCGTCAGGAAATTCTAATGTCGCCCCCAGCCAGTATTCCTTATTACCCAAAGGTACAATATGACGATCTTGACCTGTGATTACAGGTTGAAAGTTGGGATTTCCTAAAGGTTTGTCTAGTTTAAATTTAATCGCCTGACCGATTACGGGACGAATGGGAATAATATGTTGCAAAGATTTAGTCAAAGGAGTCGAACCCAAACCCGCCGAAATAATTAACTGTTCGACTTCAACTTTGCCCTTAGTTGTAATCAATTGTTGGCAGGTCGATAATTCTTCTTTTGTAACTGATTTGGTAATAAAATCATCTACTGCTACTCCAAACTGAAACTTGATGCCATTAGCAGTGGCTGCTGCTACCAAAGCTTGAGTCAATTTAACTGGATGAATTTGTTTATCTTGGGGAGAATAAACCGCACCAATAATCTCGTCGTTAATCAAATGAGGACAGTGCTGTCGAACATAATTGCGATCGCCAATTGACAATTTCCATCCCTGCGAAGCTCGCAATTCTTGTAATTTGTGCCATCTTTCTAAATCGTCCCCTGCGAATAGTAGCTTAAAAATTCCTCGATTGTTAACAGGTATATTTATTCCCGTTTTTTCTTCTAGCTCGTCGATTAGGGTTGCATAACGCTGAAGGCTGGCTTCTCTTAACCGCCAAGCGCGACCTTTTTTCTTATGGCTAATTATCCCCATCAATACACCTAAAGCTGCCCCCGTCGAACCGCTAGCAGGAGTATCTTTTTCAATAACGGTAATATCCAATTCAGGTATCAAGCTCAATTCGTAGGCAATTGTCGCACCCACTACTCCACAGCCGATAATAACGATTTTGCTCATGTTCTCGATTTTTTGGTTTTTGTAACACCCATCGGACAAAAGAAAAGGCTCGGCAATGCCAAGCCTTGGGAATCAATGCTCAATCATTAAGCACGATCGTCAAAATTAAGAATTGAACGCAGATTCAATGTCTTCAACGGTTTCTTCTACTACACCCTCAATAGCATTTTCTGCTGACTTCATGGCTCTTTCAGCTTGATTTACGGGTTCTTTTGTTTTGGGAATCAAGCTATTATAAGCATCAAGATCGGAAACTACTTCTTTATACTGACTGACAGCAGTCGTGTAGTCTTTCTCATCTACAGCAGCATCAATATTTTCAAAATGCTTAAAAATGTCTCTGGCAGTTTCTAAAGCAGGTTCTTGCTCGTCATCAAGTAAAGCTCTAGATAGATAGGTCAAGTCTCTTCTGATCGAACCTAAAGGGCCATGAAGAAAAGTGTCAGCATTAACCCAATCTTCATTGGTGATATACTCCCCAAGTTCGGGCAATCTTTGACGAGCGATATCGAGAGGAATACGATATGTCTTAATTTTTTGTAGTTTGTCGGGGGTGTAGGTAGGAGGTGCAGATGCACTAGGGCCACTACAGCTAACCAGTAGGGTTGTAGCTACAACTAATATTAAAGAAAGAATAGGACGAAATATTTTCATTTTGTTCGACAAAAAATTTATTACTTTTACCTAATTTTCTCAGGAAAAGGCGCACCTTTAAAAAACTTTGCGACGAAAAAACTGCACAATTTCTGCTGCAATCTCTGACGACCAGTGTTCTTGGGGATAATGTTTGGCTTCTGGTAGCTCGACCAAACTAATATCTGGGTTACTATCTACTAGCTTTTTGAGGCTAGCAAAATTCAGCCAACTATCGGCTGTACCCCAAATAACTAAGGTTGGTATCGACCACTGACTCAAGCCTGTTTCAATCTCTTGAGTAGTTTTATCTAGCTTATTTTTTTTGAGGATAGTCATCAAAGATCTGCCCACTGCCGAACTTTGCAAAAACGGTTTGCGTAGTACGTCCAAATCTTTATCGGCGATGACAAAACCACTGCCTTTCTCAATGGTGCGATCTACTAGTAGCGGGTTAAACTAAGCCACCTTGTCACCAAGGCGACTCGTCTTCAGAACCGTGCGTGAGATTTTCACCTCACACGGCTCCTCTCTTTCCAGGCTCTTTATGAGTACCTACTAATGTTGGAATATCATTAATCCATTCCCAGTTCGATTGATTGAACTTTTTAATGAACTTTTGATATTCCTTGATTGACTTGTGCTTTTTAATAGCTACAAGGTCAGATTTAGTTTTTTCGTCGTGGCAATGTCTATGAAGGAGTTGGAGATTATTCTTTTTATTCCCTGCTATAGAGCTAGGAATAATGTGGTCTTTTTCCATTAGATCTCCATCATGAAAATGAAGGTTACACCAGTTACACTTACCCTTTTGTTTTTTAAGTAAAAGAGCTATTGAGTTTTTAAGCTCGGGGTGAGAACCCCTTCTTGTTCCCCAATATGTTTTGTTTCCGTCATAGGGAGAGCATTCTTCTCTGACTTTGATATGGCGTTTTATGGCTATTTGGGAATGTTTAAGAAGTGTTGATTCTTCTATTTTTACAAAAACCCAATTATCATTTCCTATTGATTTCCAATATTTATTCACTACCCAGAATTTAGGTTTGTTACGGTGTCTTCTAAATGCCCATCCCAATAACCTCTTATTTAGAAGATGAGATAACTTTGAAAAAGTTTGTTTACTACAAACAGTTTTGTAGTAATTACACCATCCTCTAATAATGGGGTTTAATTTTGAGATTAGTGCAGATTGGGGTGCT
>CAYXWE010000304.1:0-5390 GCA_964468145.1 uncultured Pleurocapsa sp. | reverse complement strand
CTTTTTGACCGATACGGCATAAACGTCAAATTTGGCATTATCAAAATCTTCTGCCCAAACTTTGAATGCCTCGAACTTTTTATATTCATTCCAACCACTCCACGTTAACCAGAAAAAAGCTACTAATAAAGGTAGCCACAATAATCCTCTTTCCATAATTATTTTGTTATTTAGTATTTAGCGATCGAATTCATCTTATTTTTACGTGAAAACCTTGATTCTTAATCGTAAGTTTACCCATAAATTGCCAATTTAGGTAAATATAGTGATTAATCTTACAAATGCATTTTAAAAGTATTTTAAAAACCAAGAGTTTTTACTGAATGCAAATTTAAGATTAATTCTTTTCTTTCAAAACTATAAATATTCGACTAATTATGATAGAACTTTTATATTTTGCATCTCAAATTCAATGTTATGCTAACAGCGACTTTTTAGATATCCAAATGGATGTTTATCAGGGTCAAGAGCTAGTCCAAACTATGTTAGTTAGCGACAAGATATTGCTAGAAGTAGATTCTATTGAAGATTTAACTTTCGAGTATAAAGCTATTAATAATCCTGCTTGTGGCCTATCTCTTCCTAGCGAAGTTGTTCTTGCTCCTCAAGATACCGTACCCAATATACCAGGCGTTTACGGACAAAATTCTATTCAAGAGATGCTAAACGGTCTTAATGAATACGAAGAACTGTTTTTAGTCGAGCTTGGTACAGAAGACCAAACCAGTGCAGCTTATGACTTACAAGATGTAGTTGTGATAGTGAATAATAATCCAACGGTAGCCGAGGCAGACGTTCCAACAATAACCGAAGAAGACGTTCCCACGATAGCTGAACTTTTTCCTGACTAATTGTTGATATGTTAAAGCGCGATCGCCTTGTAAAGACATGACTATAAATTAATTTATTAGTTCAATTTATAAAGCGATCGCATTTGGCAGTCTCAAACTAAATTTACCAATTGTCCGTCGATAGTTATTCTACTGGGACGTTTTCTACTTCAATAATTCCCCCTCCCAGCACCAGATCGCCACTATACAATACCGCTGCCTGACCGGGGGTAATGCCAAATTGATCTTGGGCAAAGACAATTTTGATTCTAGAATTATCTAGAGGAATAATTTGGGCGATAACGGGCTGAGAACGATAGCGAATTTTAACTTCAGCGCGAATGGGAGATGTTGGTTCGGCAATAGAAACCCAGTTCATTCGCGAGACTGTGCATTCAGTACGCCCGCCCGCATGGCGATCGCCTACTACGACTCGGTTCATTACTGCATCTAGTTTCACTACGTACAGCGGTTGTGGCGCAGCAATCCCCAATCCTTTTCTTTGTCCGATAGTGTAGTGATGGATTCCTGTATGTTTGCCCAGGACATTCCCCGCCATATCGACAATATCCCCTTCTTTTTGGTTGATAAAGCGATCGAGAAAAGTCTGCATATTACCGTGGGCTTCAACTAAGCATAAGTCTTGGCTTTCGGGTTTGTCTGCAGTAGCTAAATTAAATTCTGCTGCAATTTTGCGGGTTGCTTCTTTAGTTTGATTTCCCAAAGGAAAAACCGAACCTGCAAGTAATTCTTGGGTCAAATCATACAAAAAATAAGATTGATCTTTATTGGGATCTACTGCTTTTAATAGTTGATAGCGATCGCTTGTCCCATCGTAGTTAATGCGGGCATAATGACCAGTAGCTATTTTGTCTGTCCCCAATTCTTGTCTGGCATATTCCAGCATTGGTGCAAACTTCACCGCGCGATTGCATTGGGAACAGGGTAATGGCGTTACTCCTGCTTCGTAGCCATTAACCAAATAGTCAATAATATTTTCTTTGAAGACATCTCGACTATCCACAATGTGATGGGGTATAGATAACTCTTCACACAATCGCGCAGCATCTACCATTCCCTCAGAACAGCATTGACCCTTACCCTTCATTAACCACAGGGTAAGACCAATTACTTCGTAACCTTGATGATGTAGTACCGCAGCAGCGACAGAACTATCTACGCCACCCGATAAGCCGACAACGACCTTTTTCATGGAACTAATTGACTAATGTTAACTTCTATAAAGATTATGGGTACTTTGTAAAGATAGCTCAAGGTTCTTAATGTCGATCGATCTATTGATTTCTCCGAGATCCTCTATACTACCTATATTTAAATTATATAGATTATCTTACTTCTATAATTTGCCTATATTTGGCGATCTTTCTGGGGTATTGATGGAGTGGGAGTTACGGTATGGGATTTCGTTCTTTTGATTTTAGTAATACAAAAGTTAATAGAACTAGACAGATCGAGCAAATAATATTAATAGTAGATAATCTATCGATTAGATTAAACTGTTATTTTTAACAGATAAATATAAAGTTACTAGCGGTTCTTTTTATAGTTCTATTTTCTATTCAATATGATGAATATTACCCGCCATAAATACTGCCTGTTGTTACTGGGTAGTTTGCTGACAACCACTCTTCCTGTTTCCGCGCTTGAGGTAACAGAATCGAGCAATGGCGATCGTTCTAATATGAGTGTTTCTTTATCCCAAAAGAGCAAAACCAATACCAAAGCTGAAGCTAGAGAATATACTTTTAAAGCACCCGATAGCAAGGTTATTACCAATCCCAAACAGCTAATCAAAGTTAGGGGCTATAAAGTAGAAGTTTATGGCAATAAAGAAGATTTATTGCGAGTCAAAGATATCGAACCTACTGCATTCATGAAAGAGGATATTATCCAAGTAGGTATCTTTAGCCAACAGAATAACGCTGAAGATATGGCAAGCAAACTAGCTGCTAAAGGACTTTGGTCGAGAATTGTCGAGCAGTAAGTTTTTAGTTTTTAGTTCTTGGTTATTAGTCTTTAGTCTTTAGTCGTTGGCAAGGCAAATTCTAGCTTTGCTGTGGGCTAGCGGGTGTCTATGGATAATCACAAATTATTTATGACTTTAGTTAGATTCGCTTCAGAAGTCAAAAAGATAAAATCGCCGTAGGGCATATCGGTAAAACCAAGAATATAAACTTTTTTAGTAATGAACCAACAGCAGGATAACAATAGCTTTGAGATGGATGGCACTCGCCCCATAAAAGAGGGGGAAATTGAGGTGGTAGACACTTTTGAAGAGGATGGCACTCGTCCGATCGCCGAAAGTCCTGATTTTTTAGTAAGAAATAACCCGCAGCCAAAGCCAGAGCTTACCGCGAGTATGGGTAGTTTGGATGCAGATAAAGTGTTCGAAGTAGACGGCAAACGCCCAGTAGATAATAGTGGCGTGGAAGTAGTAGATACTTTTGAAGAGGATGGCACTCGTCCGATCGCCGAAAGTCCTAATTTTTTGGTGAGAGATAACCCGCAGCCAAAGCCAGAGCGTCCTATCGGTGCGAGTAGTTTGGATACAGATAAAGTAATCGAAGTAGACGGCAAACGCCCAGTAGACAATAGTGATGTGGAAGTAGTAGATACTTTTGAAGAGGATGGTACTCGTCCGATTATGTCCAATAAATACGCGGTAGTAGATACGTTGGATATCGACGGAGAACGCCCGATTACCTCAAAATAGTAAGATCGGTCTTTAAAAAAAAATAAACTGTCGATCGCCGAAGTCAAAATCAAAACAGGCAATAGGCAATAAAATAGATAAACTACCTAAGGACACGCTAGAGGATCGATCGCATGAGTGGAGATAACTTTTTTGTTGTTGGGATTGGAGCTTCTGCGGGTGGTTTGCGGGCATTGGAAGAGTTTTTTGAGAATATGCCCAGTGATAGTGATGCAGCATTTATCGTGATTCAGCATCTTTCCCCCGATTTTAAGAGTTTGATGAAAGAATTGCTATCACGGCGCACTCGCATGGAAGTGCATCGGGTACAAGAGGGAATGGCGATCGCTCCAAATAATGTTTACCTGATTCCTCCTGGTAAGAATCTGAGCGTTGGAGAAGGGGTACTGCATCTTAGCGAACAGCAGTCGCGTAAAGTACACGGAGCAATTAGCTTTCCCATTAATATTTTTTTCAATTCCTTAGCCAGTAATTACGCCGAGCAAGCAGTGGGTGTAGTGCTTTCGGGTACAGGGAGCGATGGAACTCTGGGGTTACAGGCAATTAAAGAAGCGGGAGGAGCCGCTTTGGTGCAAGATCCCTACACGGCAGAATTTGACGGGATGCCTCAAAGTGCGATCTCTACAGGTATAGTCGATCGGGTGTTACCCCCTGGGGAATTGGCTCAACTGCTTTATGAGTATTTGGGTTCTCCCATTGATGTGGAAAATGTCGATCGAGCCTCTGGTTTACTGATTGATTCGCAGAAAATTCAGGCTATTGCCGATATTTTAGTCGAACACGAACAGCTAGACTTTTCTCACTACAAAAAAACGACTGTGAGTCGTCGTATTCATCGTCGTTGTCTAATTGTGCGCTGTGTAGATATTGACGAATATATCAAACTGTTAGAAAAATCGGAAGAAGAAAGAAGTATCCTCAGCAACGAACTGTTGATTAACGTCACTCGTTTCTTTCGCGATCCTACTGCCTGGATGTATTTAGAGTCGATGGTAATTTCTCCTTTGATTGAAAATAATAAATCGGGAGCAGAACTAAGATTTTGGGTAACTGCTTGCTCTACAGGAGAAGAAGCCTATTCTTTGGGGATTGCGATCGATGAAATTATGGCAAAGTATAGTAAGCAATTTAAAATTAAAATTTTTGCTACTGATGTCGATCGCCTAGCCTTAGAAAAAGCTGCCAATGGTATCTATCCCTCCACCATAAGTAACAATATCAGCGAAGAACGACTGCAAAAATACTTTACTTATCGAGACGGTAACTATCAGGTAAAACGGCAGCTAAGGGAGATGATGATTTTTGCTCCCCACGATTTAACTAAAGATGCTGGATTTACCCGAATGCATCTAGTCACCTGTCGCAATATGTTAATTTATCTAGAACCAGAACTACAGCAACAGGTAATTCGCAATATTCATTTTTCTCTTAACGCCGATGGGATGCTCTTTATGGGAGAAGCAGAAAACCCAGGAGATCTCGCAGATGAATTTATTGTTGTCGAAAAAAAATGGAAAATATTTAAAAAACGCCGTAACGTTAGGTTGCCCCTATCAATTAAAAGTTTGCATAGCAGGGGGCGGACATCTCTAGCCCAGGCTTCTAAGGTGACGGGAGCAAAATCTCGCTACGAACCGATGCTGGAGGAAACTCTTAAAATTATTCTAAGCGATCGCCAGGCTTTATGTCTGATTGTCGATCGCGAGCATCAATTGTTAAATATCTATGGCAATGCTGAAGGAATTTTGACCATACCTCAAGGTAAATTGACTAAGGAAATAGTGAACATGGTAGTTCCTCCTCTTAAGCTTCCTCTCAATACCGCT
>CAYXWE010000303.1:0-5407 GCA_964468145.1 uncultured Pleurocapsa sp. | reverse complement strand
CCAATTTGGAGGACGGACGTTTGTGTTGCGTTCGGTGTTTGGGTGGTAGTTGAATTTAATGGTTGAGTCTGTTGGTCGTCGCGTCGATCGTGGTTACATTCCTTGCTCTTAGGGACTTTGGCACTCTGGACGCTTGCCGATTCACTATGCTGAATTGAATTAGCTTTTGGCGTGGTGTCCATCGTGTCCGACCCTGACTGGGTGGGAGTTTCAGTCACGCTGGACGCTTCGGGGAAGAAATAAACTTTATATCTAACAGCGTTGCCGTTTTCTAGGGATTTAACCTTTGATTCGCATTCGAGTAAACCCGATCTATGCAGTCTAGCTAAGGCTTTGCGGATAGCATCGCGACTTTTGCCAAACTCATGAGCTAATTCGGTGGGTTCAAAAATTACCCCTGGACGCTCTTGTAAATGAGCTAGCAGTCTCGCACCAGTGGACAGGGATGATGTTTGTCCATCGTGTCCCTTGGGGTCGTATTCACCCTGGTCTTGCCAACTGAGGTCGTAGGTATCTAACTGTAATTGTCTCGTGCCATTACAACCAGCGCGAGATTTTTCAATCTGTAGCAACCTGTGATTCGAGGATAACTTGTCGCAGCGTTTGAGATGCCACACCTCGGATACATTAGCTTTAATGGCGGTCGTTCCCCTCACCTCTCCATTTTTATTCTCGTGGTGCAGGACAATAATCGCACAGCCAGTTTCCATCGCTATGTCTCGAAGTTCGTAGAGGGTACGGGCATATTCGACATTCTTCTCTTCTACCGTACTGCTGCGGTTACAGCTAGTTAAACTGTCAATCACCACTAATTTGGGCTGTTCTTTCTCGATGGTTTCCTTTAACTTTGCCATTTGGCTAAATTGCCACTTGAAATAAATGGTGAGGTTTTCATTGGGGACAGATTCAAATCCAGCTTCTTTGAGGTTGTGGGCGGTGTTGACTTCTGGTTCGTCGGTTTGGATATAGAGAACTTTGCCTTGTTTGGTGGGGTAGCCATTCCAATCTTGACCGCCAGCTACAGCTTTAATGATGCTGTTAACATATAGAGTTTTTCCCGTTCCCGCCTCGGCATAGAGTAGGGCAGTGGTTGCCATTGGCATGAGGGCAGCTACTAACCAGTCAAAGCGATCTGGAGTTTTAGTTAATAAATCTTTTACCCCTATCCCATCAAAAGTAGGTTGATTTCTCAAGGCAGCATCATAAGCAGCCATCATTTGCGAAACTGGTACTTTATTTTCCCTAGCTAGCTTGTATAACATCCATTTGCGTTCGCCAGGACATTCAATAGCGTTGATTTTGTCAAATTGGGCGCACATCTGAGAAAAGCTTAAATCTTTTGCTACTTCTTTCTGAATTGTATTGCGCTTTTTCCCTACATGAAACTTAATTTCCTTGGCGGTTAATTGATAATCTTCTATCCAGTCAGCTACATCAATTCCTTCAGATTGAGGTAATTTATTCCATAGAGAAGAATCGGGAAAAGCATAAAGCCATCGAGCATCTTTAAAATCAGCAGCAATGCTTTCCATATGCTTGATTCCTGGTTTATCTCTATCGGGACAGAGGACAATCTTTTTGGCATCGGCTAAATCATTGGTGTCCGACTCTCGCCATTTACCGCTACCTCCAATATTAGTAGTAGCTGGTAAACCTGAATTCCAAAGAGCATCACAGCAAGTTTCACCTTCTGCGATAAAGATAGTTTTTCTTTGAGAAATTGCCTTTCTTATTTCTTGATAGCGATAAATGGGAATATCGGCTCGTTTAATTCCTTTTAATCCTTTGACCCATTCAGTTCCATTCCAACGCTCTTGCCAGCGTTTGGGCTTGCCACCTTCTCCGTCATCGATACGAATCACGCGCACTCTTGGATTGCCATCGCGGTCTGGATATTCCCAAATTCTTTTCTGTTTGGGTCTGGTGGATTTTTTCTTCTTTTCGATAGGAGCGTAATAATAACTTCCTTCTTCATCCTGTTTGGAAGTCATTTTCCACCCCTGGGCTGGTTCGGCATCGCGCTTGCAAACTGAGAGTGAGCCGATTGAATAACACCAGTCGGGTTTTCCGCAGTGAGGACAGGGACTATTTTTGGTTACTTCTTGAAGATTTTCTGTTATCATAATCTCATATTTCTATAGTCTATAGTGTTCTGTAGATTTTCAATACGATAGTTCCGCCAACCTATTACAGGGAAAGCGGGGTTTGAATCTTGAGAGCAGTTGTCAACTTTGGTCTGTGAGCAACTGCTTTCGGGTTTTGAGCGATATAGAGAAATTGTAAAGCAAAATTTCTTGCTATCTGCTGTTTGTTCTAAATAATCTTTATATTCTGTTAATTACTATAAAAGTCTTTACATTTCGTTAATTTTGTTAATCTCACTTAATTAGCCAGAGTCAAGAAAAAATCACACTACAAAGAAAAACCCCCTCGATTTTTCCTTTGTTGAGATTGTTGAACTTTTTTCTCTTGAAGTTGTAGACTCTTCAACAATTCATTCCAATCTTTGGTATTCTCGCTCGGCACAGAACGATAAAGAAAAGCATCTTTTGGAGCGAGGAAGATCAACTCATCCTTCAACTTCTCTCCCCCCTCATCGTTATCTGTAGCAATGATAATTTCTAAACCTTTACTATGAGCAGACGCTAAAACCTCTCGAATTAAACCTTTTTGAGTCTCAGATAAACTACCCCCAGTAGCTAAATATCTAGTATTACTCTCATCAAATAACTGCTGATAAGAAAGCGCGTCGATAGCACTTTCTGTAATCACTAATTTCTTATCATCTCGTTTTTGGTTTGATTGCCAAAGAGCTTTCGTTCCCCCCTTACTAAAGCCAGTAAAATCAACATTTTTTATCTCATACCCAGTCAATCCTTCACCGTCATAGTGAGGGAAAATCACGTTGTTTTTGCTGTCTATAGCGATTGCTATAGCAAATCTCTCGCTGTTGATGGTCTCAACAGCAATTCCTCGATGACGAGTTAAATAGGATTGATTGGAAGGAGCAGAAAACTCCGCGTACAAGCGAATCACAGCTAATCTATCTCGATTGACGGGTGAGGGCTTGGCAATACTTCTGTAAGGGAGGGCTTTCCGATTATCAATGATAGTTTTTTCTTTTAACCAGGGACGTAATTCTTTTCTTACTTCTCCCAAATTCCAATTATTTCTTTTCTGCACAAAATCAATAATCGAACCATTATCATTATCATCTCTCACGGAAAAATAAATTCCATGTCCATCGGTATCTGTCGCCACAATAATCTTGTCTCCTCCCTCGTGACGGAGTACGGCACTGTTACGATTCGATTTAGAGGAAATATATTCATAACCTTGATGTCTAGCATATTCCACGAGATTGATTTCAGTTTTAAACCGTTCTAATTCCCGTTCTCTTTTCTTGTTTAAAGCTCCTCTAACTCCTCTAAGATTGCGCTCAAGGATTTGTTGGTGCTGCTGAAGCTCTCTATTTGACCGCTCAAGCTCTGTACTTGTTGTTGTAAGTCCATCACTTGAAGTAGAAGCTGCTTGTTCTGCTGCTCCAACCGATTCATATCCTCTCTGTACCTGGTTGATAAGTCGCGAATATCCTGCTTGTATTGCTTTGCCAGAGCGTTGAAGTTCGAGATTAATTTTCTTTCTAGTTCGCTCATCTTCTACTCCAATCGAATTCTGATTTCTGATTTCTGATTTCTGATTTCTGATTTCTGATTTCTTGTTTTCTACTCCAATTTGAGACAAGGTTGACCCTGACATTTCCAGCCATTGGTTAGGGTGGAGTTGGTTGGTAGAATCAGAAATGTCCCGTTGTCGGTTTGAGTTATGGCTATCCCCCCTGTCTGCTCTTCGAGCAACTCTAGAGTTTCTTCCTGCTGTCTCAATTCCCGAAACCGTTGGTTTATCTGTTGGTCGATTGAATCCAATGTTTTCTGATTCTCTAGTACTCGACCGCTCAAGTATCGCGTCATTCCCCAACTGCCTATAAAAATACCCAGCATAAGACTCAACCCTACTAGGGCGGGTAGTAGATAGTATTTCCCCAGTACTAAAGTTAGAATCTGGGTTTGACGCTCCATATCTTGTTTGATTGTAGCTGTAGCGGTACTGGTAATTGTTTTTAATTCTTGCTCTAATTGTTCGTAATTCTTTCTCGTTAGTTGTTGAATCAACTCCCTCTCCTGAGTTAGTTTCTCCTGTAATTTCGCTCTCAGGTCTAAATTCTCTTTCATATAGTTTTCCTTTTAAACGGTATCTTTTTTCGCTTAATGGGTCTTGTACGGTGATATAATTTTTTCCCGCTCTAGTAATCTTTAAACCTAATTCTGATTGGAAAAAATCAATCATCTCATCACGATTGTTGATTAAACCTGCGGTGATTCTTTCTTTGACTAGCTCTGTCAGGAGCTTCTTCGTATCGGGAAGAGGTTCTTTTTCCTGAGCGAGTCTTTGTGCATTGATTAGAGCAATAAAGCCAGGCTCTACTTCTCGTTTGCGAGCGGGGTCATCTGGTCTAGCCCATCCTCGTTCTAAATTCCATTTGGTTTGCCAGGGTTTGAAATAACTGTGCCACCCAGGAGGAGCGATATTCAAACTTTTACCCGTCGTTAGTTCTACTCTAGGAGTTACAAAGTGTAGCTCTACTCTATTGTTCCCCGTATGAGTGTGTTTTACCCAGAGGGTGTTGTAAGCATCTTTTTCTAATCCTGCAAAGGCATAGGATTCAAAGTCATCAATGATGGATTCAATATCTTTATCTGTAGGATTATCAGATGGGGCGAAACTTAATACCCCACTGCGATACTTATGCTTGAAATCGAGAGAGTCAATTAAGCGACGAGTAATATCTGGATGACCGCGAATCACCTCTTGAGCAGGTTGACGTAGCTCACCCGTTAAAGGATTATCTTGGCGCGTGATATATTCAACCGGTCCAGAGCCTCCACCCGTGCCTCTGGCAAAAAACTTAATCAGCATTACTCATTACTCAACTCAAGGAGAGCCGATTCAATCGCTAACAACCCAGCAATTACTTCTCCTGCTTCGGCAGCATCTTTATAAGTATTAGCCCAACGAGCAATTTGGTTGAGATTATTGCCGATACGAGCTACCTGTAAAATTAATTCTTTATCTTGATTTTCTTGAGCTACAGAACCGCCTGTATACTCATTGAGTGAATTTCTTATAAGCAAGGATAGACTTATGCCTTTTTGATGGGCTGATAGCTCCCAATGGAGCTTTTCTTCATTAGTTACTCTAACTATAATAGTATTAGTTTTTTTGGTTAAATTGGTCATATAAAATGAAATTTCAAGTTTATGGAGAGTGTAAAAAAACATCTCTGTAAGGATTTTTTCTTCTCCCTACTGCCAGAAGGGGTTGAGGGGAATACATTCCCCCACCAGCC
>CAYXWE010000302.1:0-5412 GCA_964468145.1 uncultured Pleurocapsa sp. | reverse complement strand
TCGTTCTATTTTGGGGTTGGCCTATATTCGAGCTTTTCACGGCATTAGTATTGCAGCCTTTACCATCGGCTATAGTGCCTTGGTAGTCGATCTTGCTCCTTTAAAGTATCGGGGAACTTTAATCGGCTATATGAATTTGGCAGTACCTATCGGGATGTCTATGGGGCCTGCGGTAGGCGGATTTTTACAAGAAAGTGGTAAGCAGTTTGTCCCCAACGGTACGGGATATGAGGTTTTATTTATAACTTCTATTATCTGCGGTGGGTTAGCTTTAGTGTTGTCCAGTCAGATTAAAGAATCTGCTTTACCAGAAACAGAATCCCTCTCGAAATCGGGCAAAAGTCGGATTCAGAGAGATTTTTGGCAATTGAGCCAAGATCCTAGTTTGCTGATACCAACTCTGGTTTTGCTGTTGATTGGTTTGGTATTTGGTACATTGGTTGCTTTTTTACCCTTGTTTATTAAAGAGTTGGGGTTAGAGTTTAACGTCGGCTTCTTTTATACCGTAGTGGCGATCGCTTCTTTTTCAGTGCGGTTGTTTGTCGGTCAAGCTAGCGATCGCTATGGTCGGGGTTTGTTTATTAGTGGTAGTTTAATTTGCTATATCATCTCGATGGTACTGCTTTCTTTGGCAAGTAGTCCTGTTATGTTTATTTTAGCTGCGATCGCCGAGGGTGCAGGGGCAGGAATCTTAATTCCCCTGATTCTGGCATTAATCAGCGATCGCTCTCTAGCTACAGAAAGAGGTCGGGTTTTTGCTCTGTGTATGGGCGGGTTTGATGTCGGTATTGCTATGGGTGGATTGGTTTTAGGCTCTTTGGCAGGAATTTTAGGAGGCTATCGAGGTATTTTTGCCTTGGCAGCAGTCTTGGCTGGTATAGCTTTAGTTGTTTTTATGACTCAAGTAGGCAAAAATGTACGTCAATCTTTGTTTTTTGCTTTGGGTAAAGCTAAAGATAGTTACTAAAAAGTAATGAGTAACGAGTATCGATCGCTTCTTGGATATTGGCGATCGCCAGATCTATTGTTCTCAAAAAGGCAAAACAGCGAACCTTACCAGAAGATGGGCGGGAAATTTATTGCACTCTAGTCAGAGCAAACATAGAACTTCCCTCTGATATGTTTATCAATAGTCTTTTATTAAAACAAAATATCGTGAGCGATAAATCAACTGGGAGAATGCTACTATCCCACAACTTCAATTTAAGCAATAATGAACTTCCAGCCCTCAATAGAGAAGAATTTGCCCGAGTATTTATTGATGGACTCAAAGATAAAAACGGTATTAGCTGCAGCTACATTCAAAATCCTCACTGGGTAGTAGAAATAATTTTTCCTGCCGAGCAATATGAAGCCAAAGCTATAGGTCAAATGTGCGGAGAGATTTTAACTAGTAAAAGAAAAAGCCAAACCGAGGCGATCGCTAATGATACTTTAATCTTAGCTGGTAAAAAAACTACTCCTGCCAGCAGTACTTCTGCTACGTCTCTCCAACCAGGAGAATGGGGTGTAGACGTAGTAGAAACAGCAAAAGCTGATATTTTTCTGAAGTCAATTAACTGGGATGCTTTAACTGCAGACAAACCCAGCGATGGTATCTTTAGGATCGATTTTCTTGCTTAACCCAAACCAATCCTTCCTGCCAAACTAGCACTCAAGGGAATTAGGGTAGCTAAAGCTAAAAACAATGATAGTAAACCCCAAGCTGCCCTACTATCATCTGGTTCGGTTAGTTCGTTTTGCACGGGACGTTCTAAATCTCGCTGTAAGAACAAAATCAATACTGCCCAGTATAAGGGAATGGGGTTAGCAGGGTTAAACAACGATACGATCGCCAGAATAATTAAAGTCGCTAGGGTAGAGCGTCTAGCAGTTTTGCGTCCATAGATTGCATGAACGATTCTTCCCCCGTCTAGTTTTCCTGCAGGTAATAGGTTTAAAGAAGTTATGACTAAACCCAACCAACCGATTACTACTAGGGGGTTGATATCGACTACTGCGGATTCTAAAGCATCGCCTAAAACCACTTTGGCTAACGTGCCAACTAAAATTGATGCCCGAAAGAATTCCGTGGGTAGTTGAAACATACTGCCTGGATGAGAAAGGGTTAACCCGCTAACTAAGAGTACTAAAGATATAACTCCCGCGCTAGCTGGCCCAGCAAAAGCAATATCAAACAAGGCAGTACGATTGGGTAACAAAGATTCAAAACGGGTGATTGCTCCAAAAGAGCCAATTTGCCAGGTGGGTAGAAAGAAAGGAATACTCAGACGAATATTGTAACGATTGGCTAATATTCTGTGACCAATTTCGTGAGCGATTAAAACTGCCCACAATCCTAAACTGAGAGGGATTGCCTCGCTGTAACGTCCAAAATCGCTAAACAGATCGAAACCCTGTAGCAAACTAGCAGATTCTAAACTAGTGAGAATTGTACCGATAAATAAAACTAGAGCGAGATTCTTTTGTGCCAAGGTAGTAGTTTGAGGGTCATTGGTTTTGGGCAACACCACTACTACTGGTTTTTGTTCGGGACTTTCAACTAAAAACAAGCGATATTTATCTTGAAACACTTCTTCTAATTTCTCGCTCATTTTGGAATAAGATAGATCCGCTTCACCCCGCAAATTACCTTTAAAGATTGCTCCATCTTGATACTGCACTGTTTCCGTCGCAAAAAAAGTATCAATGCCAAAAATTCCTTTGATGGCTGCCAAATCTTCATCGGGAATAGGGGATACTTCGCGATCGCTATTTTGGTTTATTTCTACAGAATCAGATGTTGATAAAGCTTGTTCGGAGATTTCTGCTTCTCGTTTAATTCTCTCCGCTGCTTTTTGCTGCAGCATTGCTTCTTGTCCTGCTGCTCTCAACTGCTTGCCCAGCCAAATATATACCGCGATGGAAGTAAGTAGCAAAAATAAGATGCCCACTAGATTAAGATATATACCGACAGTGAATAAGCCAAAAAATATTAGCCAGGGACTCATGAGGACAATGGATTGTAACCATGCCAATATTCCCAATTTACCAAAGGCTTTCCCTCGGTTGTAACCCCAAACAAGTATGGCAACAACAGCAGCAAGAAGTATAAAAGTGGCAAGAGATTCCGATCCGTTTAACATTAATAAAATAATTATTTGATTTTTATTATTTTATTATGCTTTTCGGGCAACTAATTTTTTTCCCGCCGAAGCAGCAGCAATGCCCGAAAGTACCGCACCTTCTATTTTGGGAGCAACAAAGCCATCTCCTGCCATAATTAAACTTAATTCAGATAAACTCAAACAAGGAAGATCGTAAAAGGTTTTGGGCAAACTATAACGCCAGCGATGTACTTGGTATTTAATAACCTCCGAATTAAGCCAAGGCGCAGCAGCAGCAAATAATTGTTGAGCGATTTGCTCGTTGTCAGCATCCCAATAGCGATCGCTATAATTGGGAGTAGCGTGGAGGGTAACGCCATACCCATGAGGAGAAATACCCTTTTGATAATTATCCCCCAGCCAAACTAGAGATTCATTATTATCTAAAGCGATACCTCCAGGGGCCGCAATCTTACTGGGTCGATCTAACAAAGCTAATACGGCGATGCAAGGATGATAACTAACTTGTTTGAGGGCAGTTTGAATATCTGGCGGTAAAGCGATCGCCGAATCTGCTAATAAAGCTAGAGACTGAGGCACGGGAGGAGTGAGAATTAAAATGTTTGCGCTATAGGTGCGATCGCCTTCTGTCATAACCGACCATTGCTTGCCATAGTGCAATTTAGTTACTTTAGTACTGGTATGTACGTTTAAATCTCGTGCCAAATACTTAGCAATACCGCGAGTCCCCTCAACACCACAATAACGGGGTTTACCATCACTCTGCTTAAAACCCCGACACCATTCTTTGATAATTCCGCGATCGAGCCAATCATCGACCCAAGGTTGAAACTGCGGATCTTTGACGCTGAAATATTGCGTACCGTAATCAAATACTCCCAGGGGAGAATCAGCATCTTCTGTATACTTTACCCGACGAGTAGCCAAACGACCGCCGATACCCCTGCCTTTATCTAAAATAGTTACCTGTAGTCCTTGGCGTTGTAGTAAGGTGGCAGCGATTAACCCCGTCATTCCACCCCCAACAACAATAAAACTGGGCTGTGCGATTGCATTTTGAGTCATGTTTTATTTGGTTTGAAGTGATTAATAATATTGTTAGAGACTCCTACTTATTAACTTTGAGATAAACGCTTGACGGGCGCACCGCCTAGAATGCGATCTGTTTCTGCTAACAGGTTAGGGATTTTCGATTTATAAGGACTAGCCGTTAGACAAGAGTCGAGGTTTAATCGGTCTATATTATTAGCTTTTGCTCCAGGAAACCAGTGACCCCCATTAGTTAGAAGGTTGTATCTTGCTTGACCGTATTCGATCATGTCGTAAGCTAGGGCTAAATTACGCAACCACAAAATTACAGGGATATTAACATTGCCTGGGGTATCTTCGTAACTGGGCAAACCAACTTTCCAATTATCGAGCCAATCTTTGCCCAAAACGGCGATCGCTTCTCGTTCTAGACGCTCTAGTATAGGAGGTAATATTTCATCTGCTCTGTCTAACAGGGGTAAAACTTTTAAATGCTCGTCAAAATCTGATGGTTTGGCTGCACCCAAACTAAGGGTGTGTACTTCTGGGTGAGATAAACAAAATAGATCGTTAAACACCATGGGACTGAGGGGTTGGCACAATTCTACTAGCTTGGGTGGTGGATTGTATAGATGACCTCCTTTGTCGCTGGGAGAAATAATAAACACCCCCATATCGTGACGTTTTGCTGCTTCAATTGCCGACCAATTCCATTGATTGATGTAGTACCAGTGAAGATTTACATAGTCAAATTCTCCAGTCTCGATCGCCTTGGTAATTATTTCTGTCGAGCCGTGGGTAGAAAAACCAATATGTCTAACTTTACCTTCTGCCTGGAGCTTTTTGGCGACTTCTAGACATCCTCCTGGGCGCACGCTTTTATGAAATGTCTCTTCGTTATTAATGCCATGTAGCCCCAGAAGATCTACATAATCTAACTGACAAAAATTAAGCGACTGTTGAAATTGCCGGCGAAATTCTTGAGGATCGTCTTTGGGAGAAACTTTGGTTTGAAAAATCAGTTTTTCTCGCGGTAGCTGAGGCAAAACTTGTCCTAGCTGCATCTCAGAGCTACCGTAACCCCGTGCGGTTTCGATATGATGAATTCCTAAGTCAAACCCCCGATGAATTGTCGCTTCTAGATTGCATTGATTAGCTTCGGGTATTTGGGATTGGGGTAAATCTTGCCATTTGTATTGATACCTCATACCCCCACAGGAAAAAACGGGCATCTGTAATTCTGTACGACCAAATCGCCGATATTGCATAATCAAAC
>CAYXWE010000301.1:1949-5416 GCA_964468145.1 uncultured Pleurocapsa sp. | reverse complement strand
GACGAGCAATTCCTCCGACTATACGAGGAGGAAATTCCCAGGCTAATACCAAAATCTTCATTTTTTTTTGATTCCTCACGCGATCGCATTATATGTTAGCTATAACTGTATTTAAACTTGCGTTTTTAAACTGACATTTCCTTATTTACTTGAGGGAGGGTTTGTTGGCTGGCAGATCTTCATTTGCTCATGATACACAACAATGGTAAACCTATCGATCTTGGATGTCTTCTATTTTTCAACTGGGATTTAAAAAATTGTAGCCTGGTCAATCTGATGGGTTAGAGTTTATTTGAACTAAAAAAGCTGAAAATATTTTTAGTCTCTAAATAATATTGTTAACAATTAAGCAACAAATAACGAATAAATGAATATAAATTTTATGGAAGCTTCTACCCTAGTTAATATAGACCGCAAGATAACAGATACCAGTCATCTTACTCCCGCTCGGTATGAAATAATTCGTCAAGTTATTTCTCGCACTGGTGATTTTGAATATGTCTCTTTGCTAAAATTTGCCAACGAGCCTCTGCATCGAGGCTATAAAGCATTGGTTTCAGGCATACCCGTCATCGTCGATGTTCCTGAAATTCAAGTCAGCATTGTACCCAGACTGCAAAAAACTTTCTCTAATCCTGTCTACTGTTGTGCCACCACTGGTAATGAATGGGATCTAACAAAAACTAAAGCTGCTTCGGGGTTAGAAATCATAGCCAAAAAACGCGGTCGAGGTATTTTTATCGTTGGTCAAGATCGAACCGCTTTGATGGTTCTGACCGATTTAGCCAAAAATCAGAAGATAGATCCTAGTTTAGTAATTGTGACTACTCCAGTGTTTGTCGATCGAGATTGCCAAGAATATCTCAAATCTGCCACTTTTCCCATTATTTACGTTGATAGTTCCAAGGGTGGCTCGACTGCAGCTTCAGCAATCTTTAATGCTCTGGTTAATTTGGCTTCGCGAGTCAGCAATTAATTAGACCTCTTACATAAATCATGAGTCGTCATAAGTTTTTGATAAATGCCCTAGAAACAAATGACAGAAAGCTATGAACTTTTGTGCCTGAAATTGTTTTTGCCCATAGGTATATTATCGACTGGGTTGGAAAAAAAGGGAGATCGAATTTAGCGATCGCGACGCTTAATATTTCGATTGCGACTTCGGCGATCGACTCTGCGAGGAGTTATGCCCCCCAGTTGATGACTTACCTCTAGAAATACATCTCTTTGTATGTAAGGGTATTGTCCTACCCAGAGGTTTTGCTGGGGAATATAAGCATCAGAAATTTTATTGATTTTAGCGAGATCTGCGCGATCGCTGAGTACTAATAGTTCGGCAATTTGACCGGGCTTGATATTTTTATAAATCCGTTGCAAGGGGGCTTGAACTTCAACTTCAAAACCAGTTCGATCGCCCAAAACTAAATTAATCCAACGTTCGCGATTTTCAATAATAACCAACTCACCTCGTTGATTAACCGTTTCTTCTTCCCCTATCAACTCTTCTGTCAAAAAAACTTCCAAAACTCGACCCCGCCAAAAACCGCCATATTTAAAACGACGGTTAGCAGCATTACGCAAACTAGCTTGATATACAGGACACCACAGCCAATAAAGACCTGCAATACCCCCCAGCAATAAAATCAAAGCTTCTGCAGCCTCGCCAAACAGTAAGCTCAAAATTAAAATCGCCACAATTGCAACCATCGAAATCAGCAATCGATTGAGTAAATCCGACCACTTACCCCAATAGTAAGCGTACTGTTGTCCTGTTGCAATTAAAGGAATTAACTGCTCTAATTTTTCTCTGGTTAATGGCTTTAACATCGGCAAATCTTCATAATTTATCCCAATCTCAGCTAGAGGATTTTTTCTAAACCATAAACCAAAGAAGTAAGCTCCGTCACCTTGCGAATCGACAGTAATACCCCTGGCATATAACAAGCGCGATCGCTAGTATCGTGACGCAGAGTATAAAGTTGACCGTCTGCACCAAACAATACTTCTTGGTGAGCAATCAAGCCAGGTAAACGGACGCTGTGAATTGGGATCTGGCTCTGTGCTGTTGCCCCCCTAGCACCAGTCATTGTCTCTTTCGATTCTACTTTAGGCGGATTAAAGGATTTTCCCATTTCTCCCAGCATTTGAGCGGTTTTAATTGCCGTTCCGCTAGGGGCATCTGCTTTGCGATCGTGATGTAGCTCAATAATTTCTACATGGTCAAAGTACTTGGAAGCGTTAATTGCTGCCTGTTGCAGCAAGACAATTCCAATGGAAAAATTAGGAATAATCAAAGTTCCCGTACTGGCTTTTTCGGCAAATTCACTCAAATCTTGCAGTTGTTTATCGCTCAATCCCGTAGTACCGACTACGGGACGAACTCCATAGGCGATCGCGCTGCGAGTATTTTCATACACGCTATCAGGATGGGTAAAATCTACCATTACTCCCTGAATTTTTTCTTGGGTAGCTAAAACTAAAACGCTTTGTAAATCGTTAAGCACTGGAACTTCCAGCGGTTCGATACCAATAATTTCGCCGATGTCTTGACCTAAATATTCGGGGTTGAGATCGACTGCGCCAACTAGCATCATATCTTCTGCTTGAGATACCGCTTTGATTACCTCTCTACCCATTTGACCTAAAGCACCATTGACAACTACAGGAATCGGCGATTTATTTGTCATTTGCATCAATTTTTGTAAAATCTATTCGAGCAATTATTTTAGATCGAATTGAGGGTCGAGTTTCTTCTAATTTTAATACTGTTGCTGCAAGAGAATTTAGTAAATCTAAATTTGTAGAATTGAAAGCTCAAAATTTATAGGTCAATAACTCTAGCAACTTTTGCTAATTTTATTTATTTGTTTGGGTAATCTAAGATTACTCATGTGAGCAGCGCAAGTTCAGTCATTTTATTTAATTTTATGCTTTGAATTATTTTAAATAATATCTATATATAAACTTGAATTCTCAAATACTATTCTTCTAAATAGCCGTAATGTCTCAACGTAATAGTAGCTCTCACTATCCCGATCGTATTCCTACAGTGAACTTCGCTGACTGTCTTGCTAATAGTAAAGAAATTTTTCAACTAATTGATTCAGTGTTTCCTGTAGATTCATGTCAGCACTACAAAGTACTACCTCTAAATTTGACAGGACAAAATTTAAGTATAGGAATGCTCGATCCTACTAATGAAGAGTCACTAAAATTTGTTAACTCCATTGCCAAGGTTTTTAAATACGATTTGCAAATCAAGCAAATGGACAACCAAACCCTACAAATTATTTTAGCTAGTTATCCCCAAGCTTCAAATCAGTTTCAAAAGCGAAATAATAATGGAGATCCAAATCAGACAGTAATCGATACAGGATTGGATTCTGACCGAGGAAACGTAGCTGGCAATCCAATTCATAAAAGAATAGTAGATTCTGCCCCTACTATTATTTCTCAACCCGACGAGC
>CAYXWE010000301.1:0-1849 GCA_964468145.1 uncultured Pleurocapsa sp. | reverse complement strand
TTCTAATTTTAACGATTTGCCTCCAGATTTGGATCTTCTTAGAGATTTAGATTTATCCGCCAAACCAGCAAAGCCAGTAGTAAATGAAAATGCAACGCTGTATGGAATTCCTCCAGAGTTTTTAAATCAACAAACACAAAATAGAAATAATCTAGATGAGAAAGCAACTATCATCGCTGAAGATACCGCCCAGTTATTCGCAGCAAAAAATAGACGTAGCGAAATAGAACTTGCCTTAGAAGAAGTAAAAATATCCGATCTCCTTGCAGAGGCTGATTTACAAAATTACCAACAAGAATCAGAATCAGAAAACTTTCTGATCGGCTTAATATCTCAGTTATCTTGGGAGAAATTGCTAGAGCAAGTTTTTAAACATCAAAGTGAAGAGATTTATTTAACTCGTCACGATGACTTTGGTAGTATTGTCGCCAATAAAAACGAACTACTACAATCTTCTATAGAGCAAGTTCCTCTGCCAATTTTTTGCTCCGTTATTAACGAAATCAAACGAATGGTAAGACTTCCCCTAGACTTATCCAATCACTCTAAAAAAGTAGTTTTAGAAAGATTTTATCGACAGGAAAGAATTTTGCTCCGCTTAGAATTTACCCTCAAAGACAATGAAGAAGTTGTTATTGTGCAAATTTTGCGGGGGCAGAAGCTAAAAAAATACGAACAACAGCAAATGAATAAAGCTAGCGAACGAGCCTTGAACTTAGCAAAAAAGCTAGAAAAGACTCTCAGAAGAATTCAGGCTTGTTTTGATTCGGCGGAATTTACTAATTTAAAAGAATTGCAAACAATTCAAAGTAGAATTAACCATCAATTGAGACTCTTGGATAAATAAGCGATCGAATCTTACAACTACCCTTGATGGTTCTGAACTTAAATTTAAATAATGAACATAAAAATCTCTAGAATATTGGGTTCTAGAGATTTCAGTAAGATCTAGTTGTTGAATTAGAGTTACTTCAAGCAGTAGCTACTATTGATCTTTGCCAACAACTTGAGTTTTGAGAGATTCAAATTCTTGGACTAACTCTTGGCGAGTAGATTTGGTCAATAGATAGCGATATACGAACCAGCCAGTATAGCCCAAACCTACTAATTCAAAAGTAGGTGCTAGCAAAGGAATATCATTGATAGCCGAAATAATAGCTAGTGTGACTTTTACTGCAATAATGCCGAGGAAAATTAACAGTAAATTAACTAACAATTTTTGATTGTTGTCGATAACCCCTTTAAGGATGTCAAAAATTTGAGTTAAGAAATTAGTACCGATATTAAGATACTCTTGAACTTGACTATCTGCTGGAGATGGTTTGGTTTTAGTTGGGGTAATTGTACCAGCAGTGTCGCTTCTTAAATCTACTGTGGTTGTAGGAGTTTCGGTGGTGACTTCGGGAGTATTAGATTCCATATTTTATGCTCTCCTATGGTTTAAATGAATATTAGTGTCCTGTTAGCGTCCTGTTATTTCGATCTACGAGAGATGAATCTACTTTTGCCCATAGTATCAAACACTCTATGGTGTCGAGCCAATTACTAAAGCAACTTTTAACAGTCTTGAATATCTTCTCACAGTACAATCGTCTGAAACAGACGATTTATGAGCATTTATTGAGATATATATTCATTTTTAAACATATTATGGCAATTATTTGCCTTTAGTTGTTTTGACGAGCTGAATTAATCTTAATTTCTGCTTTATATTAAAAGAAAAATCGATAAAATAGGGCATCTTGAGCGTAAGCATAAGATATCCCTATTAATAGCTTAATTTAGCGATAATAAGTCTAATATATAGACCTTTTTGTGGTTGTATATTAGTTTCTTATGAAGTCGCCAT
>CAYXWE010000300.1:0-5422 GCA_964468145.1 uncultured Pleurocapsa sp. | reverse complement strand
TTACCTGATATGGGTATTAAGGTACAGGCAGAAAACAATCGAGAGGTAATTCAGTATGTAGCAGCAGAATCTCCCGCAGAAGTAGCAGGAATTGATGCAACCGACGAACTGTTAGCCATTGACGATCTTAAAGTAACTGCTGCATCTTTAAATGACAGGCTCAAAGATTATCAAGCTGGCGATACCATTCGAGTGACAGTTTTCCATCAAGACGAACTAAAAACCCTGACCCTTACCCTAGCTCTAGCTCAACCCAGCAGTTACGAAATCGCGATTAAAAAAGATTTATCCCCAATTCAAAAGCAAAATTTAACGGGATGGCTTGGAGCAAAATAAATAATTAATAATTAAAAGCAAATGCACAATTTTTTAGATTTAGCCTATTTCCAAAATAAATTTGTTCCCTTCAAAGAGGCAAATATTTCGATCGCGACTCACGCACTTCACTATGGGACTGGCTCTTTTGGGGGGATGCGGGGCATTCCTAATCCAGAGAACCCCAATCAAATTTTATTATTTAGACTAGATCGCCATTGCGCTCGACTGAGTAATAGTGCTAAGTTGCTCAATTACGATTTGCCAGCAGATAAAATTCAACAAGTAATTATCGATTTTGTCAAAAAAAATAAGCCCAATAAATCTTTTTATATTCGTCCTTTTGTTTATACTTCTGATTTAGGTATTGCTCCTAGACTGCATAAAATTGAAAAGGACTTTTTTGTCTATGGTTTAGAATTGGGCGATTATTTGCCCCCTGGAGGTATTAGCTGTCGCATTAGTTCTTGGTATCGTCAAGAAGACCGCAGTTTGCCCTTAAGAGGAAAGGTTAGTGGTGCTTATATTACTTCTTCTTTAGCTAAAACAGAAGCAGTAGAATCTGGTTTTGATGAAGCAATTTTGATGAATACCCAGGGAAAAGTTTGCGAAGCTTCGGGAATGAATTTGTTTATGGTACGCAACAATAAGTTGATTACTCCTGGATTCAATCAAGATATCTTAGAAGGCATTACTAGAGATAGTATTTTAACCGTAGCGCGGGATATGGGTATCGAAACAGAGGAAAGAGCGATCGATAAAACTGAATTATTTATTGCTGATGAAGTATTTTTGAGCGGGACAGCAGCCAAAGTAACCCCCGTCAAACAGGTAGAAAGTTATCATTTATCTACTAATAGACCAATCACCGAAAAGCTGAAAGAGAAACTAGCAGCAATTACAGAAAATAAAGAAGCTAAATATCAAGATTGGGTTTACAAAGTAGATTGTTAAAAACTGAGGGCGTAGTTTTGAAGGCGAGATTCTGCATCAGCGCAAAAACCTCCACCAAGATCGCCCTCAGAAATAGAAAATAACTTATTGCTTCAGAGATTAATTAACGTGAGTTCGCGTGGAAGCTGAAACCCTTACTACTTCGTTGTCGATTTAATCGTTTTTTAATATAACCGCAGCTAAGTACAGGACAAAAATTGCAGAGAATAGCAAAACTCCTTACGTCTCAAATCCAAATCCATAACAATTGAGCGTAGATAATGAACTCGCGTTAATTAACACTTGTTAAACAAGAACTATCGATCGGTAACTAGTTACTATACTTATGCGCATAAATCATTAGTTTAGCGGATGCGATGACTTTTGGCGAAGAACAAAGGACAAAGAACAAAGGACAAAAAACCATAAACTTTGGATTGCCAAAATCATTCATGCCCATAGGTCTACTAAAATTGCTGTGACAAACAACACGCGACTTTAATACCTATAATACTATTGCCAGTCGTCCCAATCCTGATTAAAGATGGAAGTATCGGGAAAGGCTGTCGGGTTACCAGTTTCATCTAATTTATCTTTCAAAATTTTTAATTCTTTTTCTTTAATAAAGGCTTCGTCTACCAACTGATAGGGCATAATATCCCGCTCTAAGCCAAAGATAGCAGCGATACCCGCAGCAGCACCAGAAGACCATTCAAAGGAATGAACGCGATAGGCTGCAGCAGCAATATGACTGGTCGCAATACTCTTGCCAGCTACTATTAAATTATCTATTTCTTGGGGAATCATGGCTCTTAGGGGTATTTGGAAGGGATAAGCCTGTCCTCCTCCCTTTCTTTCTCCTGGTTTTTCAATATTGCCTTTCTTTTCTGCTGGACTTTCATTCATGCAGGGATGAAAATCGATTGCATAGTGACCGACTCCAACCGAATCAGGATAGATAGTCGAACGGGTACGTCTTTTAATTTTTTCGATATTCATATTTTTCTTTCTCAAGGCTTCTAAACCATCTAACCCTTTCCAAAGCTGACGATAGGCAGTGGGATTGAGATTTTGACTATAGTGTTCGTCTCGATAATTAGCCCGCGAAATATCAATCTCAGTAACTCTAAAACCTTGAGAATAGCCAGGATAGACCCTGCCGATAATTCTTCTACCCTCTCTAATATAAGGATATTTTGATAAACCATGAGCCGTACCCATGGGAGAATTATATCCCTTCAGCAAGCGATGGTTGGGTTGAGGCTGTTTGACACCATCTCCCAACTGAGAATCGGTCGTACCTTCTACCAGCCAGTGAAAATAACCCAAAGCATGATCTTCTCCTCGACTGAGGGTTTCGGTACGCAAACCCCCCAGCCAACCACCAGGATCTAATTGACCTAATTTTTTTAGCTGTTGGCGGGTATAGACCAAATTATCTTTAGCCGTACCAGGACGATAATCGTTACCCCACGTCCAGTTTTGCATCGAAATATCCCCAGGAGTGGGTTCGGTAAATTCAATACCTCTAAATTTTTCCTTATCTCCCGTTTTGGGACTCCAAATACGACGATAGGTAAAGACGAGATCGAAATCGGCTAATCTTTCTAGTTCGTAGCTATAGTAATGTTTATGGCGATCGTAAAAAGCGGGTTTTTGATGTTCTTGAGGTTCTTCTGTCGCTTCCATAGCGAAGGTGTAGGTAAACCCCTGAGTGCAGTAAGGATCGCCTTCTATACTAGAGGATGATGGTTCAAAAGAAGAAAGAGGATCTATACCCAGACGATGGGGTACATCAGTCAAACCGACAATTTCCCCTGTTTCTGTGGCTTCGATTACATACCAGTCTGCTGCTATTTGCGAACTGGCTTTGGGGACAAAACGAATAATGGATTTACTAAATCTCGAAGAGTCTTCGTAGGTATAGGCATCTTCGATAGTACTAGACAAGGGCAAAGCATTGAGGGGCAAATATTTATTCTTGGGACTATGTTGAATTGCCACTGCACTAACGATTTGTTTGCCCGTTCCTTCTTCTGGGACTTTTTCGATTTTTAAATCTTTGACTACCGTAGCAGGAAACCATTTCAGTTTACCTTTGCCCTTTGCTTCGGCAGCTTTTAGTTGTTCCCACATTACTTTATGGGCATCTTTGGGTAAAAAACAAGATTCGCTTACCCAACAGTCTCCTGGGTTGAGTCGATTGTAATATTTTTCAATGCGGTTTCTAAATTCAAGATAGCCACGGGGAAAGAAAAGCTGAGAACGTTGGGTAGTTCGTTCGTCTAAAGCAGAAGTACCTTGGGCAGAAATTTGTCCCCCAACCCAGTCGGTAATTTCGGTCATGCAGACTGTCTTTCCTGCTAGTAAGGCTTCGTAGCTAGCTGCTACCCCCGATAAACCGCCACCAATAACTAAAAGTTCGCAGGATTCGGTGCGATCGATCGTCGGTGGAGTTGCTTTTGCTGACAATCCCGAATCCCAAATAAATAATCCCAACGATATTGAAACGAGCGATCTTATCCAATTTGATGCCACTTTATATCCCCTCTTTGATAAGCAATTTCATTAATATAGTTCCCAGATCGCGGTCATTTTTGCAATTTTTTGATAAAGGCTGAAGAAAAACAGTAGTTAGTTAGCGGTTAATATTGCGATCGCAATATTTAAAAAAGCTCTCTTTTCTAATTGATGACACGCCCTAATTCACTATTGATTAATTTAGCGGTACTATTCGATAAACCAACAGGAATTGCTACCTATGCTCAAAACGTTACTCAAAGCCTGACTGGTCTAGATCCGACCTTGTTATCCGCGCAAAAGTTAGGAAACTTACGCCATTATTCCATACCCGACGATATGACTCCCGCCCAGGGCAGTAAAGGACATTTTAAACGTTTATTTTGGACGCAATTTAAACTGAGCAAAATATATCGCCAGTTGCAGGCAGATTTAATTTATTCCCCCATTCCAGAAGCACCCCTGTATAGTAAATGTCGTTATATAGTAATGTGTCACGATCTGATTCCCCTACGTTTTCCGCGTTCGACTTCCCCTCTAACTAATTATTTTCGCTATGTTGTTCCCAAAATATTGCAACAAGCAGAACATATCATCTGCAATTCTCAAGCAACAGCGCGGGATATTATCGATTTTTACGGCATCGCGGAGGCTAAAATTACACCAATTTTGTTGGGTTACGACAAAACTAATTTTTATCCAAGATCTTCAGACTCTCCCCTATCTTCCCCAAAGCTCAAACAGCCTTATTTCTTATATCTCGGTCGTCAAGATCCCTATAAGAATTTGACAGGTTTAATAAATGCCTTTGCTGCTGTACCCAATACAGATTATCATCTGGCGATCGCAGGTTCGACTGACCCCCGTTTTACTCCCCAACTACAACAACAAACACAAGAATTGAATATTGCCGATCGGGTTATCTGGCTAGATTATCTCAATTACCAAGAATTACCCATAATTATTAGCAATGCAGTGGCATTAGTTTTCCCGACTCTTTGGGAAGGTTTTGGACTCCCCGTTCTCGAAGCAATGGCTTGTGGAACTCCCGTGATTGCTTCTAACTTAGCTTCTTTACCCGAAATAACTGGGGATGCTGCAATTTTAATCGAGCCTGACGATTCTGCTGCTATTATGAACGCTATGGTGGATCTCGGACAAGATGAGGAGATGCGATCGCAATTAAGCCAACTCGGTATTAAACAAGCTCAAAAGTTTAGCTGGCATAAAACAGGAAAAGCTACCAAAGAAGTAATCGAACAGTACCTTTAACTGATAGCTGTCATCTTGAATAGTAGTTTGGGGAATATTAACTAATGAGTTAACAAGAATATTTTTACTTTTATGTCTGCCACACCCGATGAATATTTCATTCGTCCCGCACAATCTGATGAAAAAACAGCTATTTGGCAATTGTTATTAAATGAATCTAGTAAGGCTATTTTGTGGTTGCGCTTAGTATGCGCGCTAGTTTGTGCAGTTATTTTATCGATCTCAATAGCTTATGTCTTTTTTGGCATTATTTTATTACCTGCATGGGATTATTTTAGAGCTTATGGATTTAGGGTAAAGTTTGCCCTAAATTTGTCCTTAGTATCGTTATTATTTTTAGTAATTCCGCTCTGTTCCGTACGGTGGTTGTCAGAAGCAATTT
>CAYXWE010000299.1:0-5424 GCA_964468145.1 uncultured Pleurocapsa sp. | reverse complement strand
GAGCCTCTTTTGCCCCTATATCGTCTGGAAATTGAAGAGGAATTACCCCGTATTATTCCCCTAGCTGGTACTTATCCCCTAAGCAGTCAAGAAATAGATTCAACCAATCGAGTCGAAATTCAGCAACCCTTTGGTAATATTACTGCCAATAGTGGAACTTATGTCCCCGTACCTGGTTGGCAAGTAATACTTAAGGCTCAAGATCCCATTTCCTATTTTTGTAGTAGCGATCGCTTGCCTAAATCTCTAGCAGGTAAGTCACAACAGCTTTTGATCGTTCTGGATCGAGCCAATACTACCTGGGATGTAAATAGCTATTTTGCCATCGAAATCGATAGCAAATTAGAGCTACGTTGGTTTGAAAACGAGCCAACAGAAAAAATTGTGGGACAACTAGTATTGATATTGCGTCCTAAGAAAATTCTCGATGAAGGAAATCTTACCGAACCTTGGCAAATGGACGACTAGTTAATGAGGGATGGGGGATGAGAGATGAAGATTTATTGATAAGGTCTTCTTTTCGTAATGAAAATGTTATCTTATATATCCCTGAAAAATCAACTATAGAAGAAAAAAAACTGTCCATTATGAACAAAAAACGTCAAGAAATTTTACAAGGTGCTGCCCTCAGCCATCGCCAGAGTATGCGCAAAAGCCTTCACAATCGCCTAGAAGCTGCCAGAGCTAACGGTAACAGCAGATTAGTGAAGCAGTTAGAAGCAGAAGCCAAATATCTGCATTTGTAGACATTAGCTCGCGGGATCGATAAATAAGTTTAAATTACAGGTTTGGCATTGCCAAGCCTTTTTTATTGAGTACCCATAGTTCAAAAATTAATTTTTACCACGATGAAGATTGCTATCAATGGAACTTACATTCAAGAGCAAGCCAGCGGTTTGGGGGTAGTTAGCAATAATTTAATCGATCGCCTAATTAACTGCGATCTTGATGTTATTCTCTATTCCCATAGCGATCGCCTCAAGCATCAGTATCCAGATAGCTTTTTTTCCGTAACCGATGCTCTATCTCCCGATCGCGGTTTTTCGGGACATATTAAACGCTTGCTATGGTATCAGACTGGTTTAAACTGGCAATTAAAGCAGAGCAAGATTGACTTATTTTTCTCTCCTGCTTCTGAAGGGATGCTATTTCCTAGTATTGAACAGATTGTTACCGTTCACGACTTGATCCCCCTCAAATACCCCGAAGTAAGTCCCAAATGGCGATACTATTACCTCTATGTTTTGCCGTTGATTCTCAAACGATGTCGCCAGATTATTAGTATTTCCGAGCATACCAAAAAAGACCTAGTTGAAACTTATCACCTCAATCCAGAATTAATTAAGGTTGTCTATAATGGCTACGACAGCGATTTGTTTTATCCTCAACCAAATCCTGATATTTTAACTAAATACAACCTAGATAAATATTTTCTCTATGTTGGGGATATGCGCTATTACAAAAATCTCGATCGCGCTTTGTCAGCCTTTGAGCTTTTACCCAATAAAGATTATAAGTTTGTCATCACTGGTAGAAAAGACGATTTCTTTTATCCCCAATTAAAAAATAAAGTCGATCTGCTATCTGCCAAAGAGCGAATTATTTTCTTAGATTACGTCCCTACCCAAGATTTGCCCAGCCTGTACTCAATGGCGCAATGTTTAGTGTTTGTTTCTCTCTATGAAGGTTTTGGACTCCCCATACTAGAAGCAATGGCTTGTGGCTGTCCCATTATTACTGGCGATCGCACCTCTATCCCTGAAGTTGGAGGGGATAGCGTTTTTTATGTCGATCCTGAAAACATAGACAATATCGCTCGCGGAATGCAGGAGGTTATAACTAATACTAAACTGCGTCAGGATCTGGCAAACAAAGGATTAGCCAGAGCAAAACTGTTTGGTTGGGATAAGACAGTTCGAGAAATAAAACAGATATTTGAGATGAAATAAGAAATATAGCGATCGGCAATAGTATGTGAGAACAGACAAATGACAAAGAACTAATGACAGCAAATCTACTGGTTTTTTGTCCTTCGTTCTTCGTCTTGTGTCATCGCATCCACCAAGGGAATGATTTATGCCCATAAGTCTAATTAACAGATTGCAATTTTACTGATTATGTTTTATTGATTAAAGAAACGATTTGATAAATAAATGCCTCACGATCGACTACTGGTTTAGAAATATAACCATCCGCACCAATTATGTTTTATCAATTAAAGAAACGATTTGATGAATAAATGCCTCATGATCGACTACTGGTTTAGAAATATAACCATCTGCACCACTTTGCTTGAGGAAATTTTCGCGATCGCCTTCCATAGCGTGAGCAGTAACTAAAATCACGGGTAACTTAGCAGTTGCCGTATTTGCTTTGAGCATTTGAGTAATTTTAATCCCATCCACAGGCTTGCCTTGATAAATACTATTAGCGAGGGCAACATCCATTAAAATGGCATCTATTTCTCCAGATTGAGCCAATTGCAAGACTTCTTCGACAATTTCTGTCCCTTTGACTTGCAAACCGCCTCTTTTTGTTAGTATTTTGGAAAAAACCCGTAAATTCATGGGCTCGTCTTCTACAATCAAAACCGTTGTCATAGATATTACTCAGAATTTTATATAGTTAAAGCAACTGGATCTTGGTAACTAAAGCCAAAAATTACTTCCATTGCTATTGTGACTTATAAAAATTAAATAGCACAGCAAAACACCACTAGGGTTAAATTACGTTATATTTTTATACTCTTACGGTTTTCTCTTAACAATGACGCGCCTTGACCGTATTTTTGGCATATTCCCCCTTATTCTTGGAGATTTTTTTGAATGGCACAGCAGCTAAATTTACTAGGAAATGGTCAAATCATTCCTACTCCTCTTCACCAAGAAATGGAGAGGTCATATCTCGAATATGCCATGAGTGTCATTGTCGGGAGAGCCTTACCCGACGTGAGGGATGGATTAAAACCAGTACATCGGCGTATTCTCTATGCGATGTACGAACTAGGTTTGACCCCCGATCGCCCCTATCGTAAATGCGCCCGCGTTGTGGGAGACGTGCTGGGTAAATATCATCCCCACGGCGATCAATCAGTTTACGATGCCCTAGTGCGCTTGGTACAAAGCTTTTCCACTCGCTATCCTCTGTTGGATGGTCATGGTAACTTTGGCTCAGTAGATAACGATCCCCCCGCAGCGATGCGTTATACAGAAACCAGACTTGCTCCCGTGGCATTTGAAGCCATGCTTACAGAAATCGGAGAAGCGACAGTCAACTATAGCAATAATTTTGATAACTCCCAAACCGAGCCAGTTGTACTGCCCGTACAGCTACCAATTTTACTCCTCAACGGTTGTTCGGGAAGTGCAGTGGGGATGGCGACAAATATTCCGCCTCATAATTTAGGAGAAATTGTCGATAGTCTAATAGCTTTAATCGATCGCCCGACTATTTCCGATGAGAAATTATGGGAGTTAGTTCCTGGCCCAGATTTTCCTACAGGGGGGGAAATTGTTGAAACCAAAGGAATTCAAGATGCCTATCGTACTGGTAGAGGCATTATCAAAATGCGCGGTATTGCTAATATCGAACGGATCTCCACAGGGAAAAAACGCCGTCGAGAGAAAAAAGCGATCGTGATTACCGAGTTACCCTATCAGGTAAATAAAGCAGGGTGGATTGAAAAAACTGCCGACTTGGTCAATCAGGGTAAAATTGAAGGTATTTCCGATATTAGAGACGAGAGCGATCGCAGTGGGATGCGGGTGGTGATCGAACTCAAAAAAGATGCTACTGCCAAAAAAGTTTTGCATCAGCTATATCGCCAAACTGCGCTCCAGAGCAATTTTGGGACAATTATGCTGGCATTGGTAGACAATAAACCAGTTCAGTTACCCCTACGCGGTGTTTTAGAAGAATTTTTAAAATTCCGCGAACAGACTCTTAGAAGACAATACAGTCACGAACTAGAACAAGCCAGTCAAAGACAGCATTTGGTAGAAGGTTTATTACTAGCTTTAGATCGAATCGATACGGTAATTGAAATCCTACGTCACTCTCCTGACGGCACAACCGCCAAAATTCGTCTTGAGGAGGAATTAGACCTATCTCCCAACCAGGGAGATTCCATTTTGGCAATGCCCATGCGTCGTCTAACTGGTTTAGAAAAACAAAAATTAGAAACCGAACTTGCCGATCTCCAAGAGCGTATTGCTGGCTTAAACAATGTATTGGAGAATCGTCACGAGTTAATGAAGTCTCTCAAAAAAGAACTCCGCGCCCTCAAACGTAAATTTGGCGACGAAAGACGCACCCGTTTGGCTAATGTGACGATTGACGAATCAACTAAGCAAATAGCTGCGGAGAAAAAATCTACTACCAACAAAAAAGCCAATAAAAAAGATCCCGCCCTAACCGTATCTCCTAACCTAACTTTTGAACGTTCAACCGAAGCTGTTCTTAAGGTAACCAGTTCTGGGTGTATGTATTGGCAAAACCCCGACCTCGATCGAGGAAAAAATATACCCAAGAGAGGAGAAGACTTTCTAGTACATCAAGAAATAATTGGCGATCGCGATAAACTGATTGTAGTTACTGACAGTGGTAAAGCTTATCCCGTAACCGTCGAGGAGATTCCTTCTAGTTTAGAAAGTACCGAATTACCTGCAGTAGAATTATTATCTGCAGCAGCCCAACGGGATGCTAAAAGTACCGTAGCGCAATTCTTTGTTCCCGAAAACTATCGGGATTTGGATATGGTATTTCTGACCCAAAAGGGCATCATCAAACGCTTAGATTCTAGGGAGTTAGATGCTTTGGGCAATCGAGGTTTAGTATTAGTCAAGCTAAAGGATAAAGACAGCCTGCAATACTTCTCTTTTACAGCACCAGGACAAGAAATGGTCATTGCGACTACGGGGGGACGGGTTTTACGTTTGCCAATAAATGATACTCAAATTCCAGTTATGGGCAGAAACGCTCAAGGAAATCGAGTAATGCGCCTGCGGTTAAAAGAAAGTTTGGTGGGTTGTGATGCCGTAAATTCCGATGACAAGATCGCTGTCATAACTCAACAGGGTTTTGGTAAAAGAATTCCTGCAAATTCCTTGAGACTGGGTAACCGAGGAGATATTGGCACGCAAGCAATTCAATTCTCCAATAAAGAAGATTTACTGGCGGGAGTTATTTCTACTAGCGGTAAAGAAAGTATTGTTCTAACTACTAGCATCGATCGCAGGTTAGTTTTACCCGTAGAGAGTCTCAAGCTAGCAGAGAAAAATAGTAAAGGCGAAAAAATTGGTAAACTCAAGGCTAATGAAACGATCGCAGGAATATATCCCTATGTTTGATGATTTTTTTTAATACTGAAAAATATTATCCCAGACATAATCGAGTGCCTGTTTTGCCTCTTTTAATGGTAGTACC
>CAYXWE010000298.1:0-5457 GCA_964468145.1 uncultured Pleurocapsa sp. | reverse complement strand
GTTTACTTTATTTTAATACGATCGCTAAAATGGTAATGTTTTGTACTTATTTTAAGGTCAATTCAACTTATTTTATTTTGTATTAAAATACCGTATAGCGATTATTTAATTATGTCAGATTACTCAGATCGAAAAATCAACAACCTAAGGCTTATTTTAAGTGATTATCAGTCAGAATTAAATGCGATTGATGCCGAAACTAGCGAAGAGAAAGCCAGAATTTTAAACGCGATCGAAAAAGAAGAACTAGAAATTAAATCGCTACTAGAACAATACCGTCAGATCAAACGCCATAAAGAAATAGATGGAGTGCGCTCGTCGTATCAAGATCTCGCCCGATTTAAACAAAATTTATTATTAAAAATAAAATCAGAATCTCAGCCAATCGATAGTACCGAATCACTCCAGCCATTGCAACCCCAAAGTATTCGCCACCAAGATATTGCCTCGAATAGCAAAGATGAAGATAATACCAGTCGAGAATTAAATAATCCGCCAGAATTAACAGCTACACCTACCAAAATCCAAACTAAGGCGACCAAACTAAATGACGAACAAGATCTGGCGACGGAGGAAGAGGAAATCGAGGGAGAAACTGAAATACTTGAATATTCTACAGTTAACGAACTAATTCAGTTTGTAGATGAGAGTTCCCTAGAGGAAATAGTTAAACTTTATCCCGCAGATGTATCCCAGATAGTAGAGAATTTCGATCCGAGCAACACTAAAGTACGCGATCTCGTACTGCAGCATTATAAAGATAGCGATCCCGATATTTATCAATCTCTCCTCAAGCTTTATCAAAAACCGAATTTAACAGATATTAGTGATGTTCCTAGTTCCGATTCTTTGAAAAAAGAAGATCTCAAATATCACGAATTTTTGCAGGCAAACTATCCACTGTCTCTACCTTTCTTTTGGTTTTTAATAAATCGCGAACCTGATAGCATTAGATATGCGGTGATGCTATTTGCGATCGACCATATTATTCAGACTAATACTTTAACGGGCGACCCCCATCGTCGAGAGCTATCACTAACATTATCTGAATTGCTAAAAATGAATAACGGAGCCTCAATTGAAGATTTTCTTCGGGATCTATTTATTTGTTTTCATCCTCAGAGAATTAGCCAAAAAACTAATAGTAAGAATAAATATTTTGACTATATGGATAGCATAATTACTACTCAATCTACTCTGCAATACTCTGATATTTTATTAATGTGGAACTACATGAAAAAGTATGGGTATGCTGTGGTATCTTCCCCTGATTTCGCTCTTTCTTTGCCAAAGACAGAGGATTTAGATAGTAGTAACCAGAGTATTGCCATCGAAAGCGATAGCCAGCTTCTTTAAAAAAAAGCTAGTGGAGGCGGACATAAATAGAGTGACTATTTATTCGGCTGGAAACCCTTACAATATCTTACTTATTACTCATTATTTCCGCGCAGTGGTACTAGAGTTCTGCATGGAGGGGAAGGGTAACTGTAAACTTGGTTTTGCCAGGTAATGTAGTCCTGCCAGATAGTAAGTTTATCGCGATAGTTCCATTGTGATGTTCGATAATTTGTTTAGCAATAGTCAATCCCAGACCAATATTCCCCTCCTCAAACTTACTGCTATAAAAAGGGTCGCACATTTTACTTACTATTTTGGGATCTATTCCTTCTCCCGTATCAATAATATCTACCAAAATGTTTTGTTCTTGTAGATAGACATTGATAGTGATGATGCCTAAAGAACCAATTGCTTCGATCGCATTTTGAATCAGACAAGACCATAGTTTTTGTAATTCTTCTGGATAACAGTAAAGAATAGGAACATTACTATAGTTTTTCATAAACTGAATGCCTGAAGGAATTCGATCTTTGAGCAAATTCAAAGCCATTTCTATAGTGTTTTTAACGTGAGCTTGACGTTTTTTAGTCTTTATTTTATGGCTGTTAGCATAATTTTCAAAAGCAGTAAATATCTGAGTAAATTTTATTGTAGACTGAGTAATATTATCAATACTTTTGTGGAGATTTTTAATCAAACAGGCATTTTCTAGAATTGCTAGATAATTTTTACCTGTTAATAAAGGCAAGAATTTTTCTATTTCTTCATCAGAACCCAATTCAATCAAAAACTTAGCTACCTGGGAGGGGTTTTCTAACTGAAAGGGAGCTAATTTTTGCATAATGGTATGCTTAAGCTGCTGCTTTTCTGGTTCTGAAAGCAATACGTTAATATTATCGTCATGAGATTGCTTTAACAGAGCGATAAAATATTTTTGTTGTTCCCTCGAAAGCTGTTGAATAAAAACAGGTAAATCTCGCAGACTAGATTCGCCAAACTGATTTAATTCTGCTAAAGAACTATTAATTGTAGATAAGGGATTGCCGATCTGTTCGGTAATCCCAGCGGTAACTTTTTCGATAGCCGTATTTTTATGAGATTTAATTATTTCTTTTTGTTTTTTTTGTAGGCGATTTACTGTAATATTTAGCTGTTCGTTTTTAATTTTCAACTGTTGCTTGAGATTAACCAAAGACAATTGATGCTTAACTCTAATTAAGACTTCGTGCATCTGGAAGGGTTTGGTAATATAATCTACTCCTCCCATAGCAAAAGCTTTTACTTTATCAACTGATTCGTTAATCGCGCTAATAAAAATAATGGGAATATGTTTGGTTTTCGGGTTGCTTTTTAGTTCTTTACAAACCTGATAACCATCCAAACCAGGCATCATGATATCTAGTAAAATCAAATCGGGAGGATTGATTTCGGCAGCAGAAAGAGCTAATTTCCCGTTAGGAACTGGTCTAACTTTGTATTCATACTTAGTTAAAATATCTACGAGTAAATGTAGATTTTGGGGAGTATCATCTACCACCAAAATATTATTTAGCTCTTGAGCTACCATTAACTTTCTCATGACTTTAATTCCTGGAAAATATTATTTAGTCGGTAAAAAATTTAAAATGCGTTCGTATTCAAAGTTTTTAATATGTCGATTTATAGTCTCGCCAAGAAGCTGATTTTCTTGACTGATGCGCTGGAGGGCATTGTCAATTTTGTCCAAATCGATTTCCATAATAGATTGCTGCAGTTCTAAGACTAATTCACGAGACAAGGTAGCAAAAGAGCTAGAATTTAACTGTAGCTGCGCAGTAGGTAGTTTGGTGGTGGTAGTTGTGTCTGCATAGGTATAACATACCCCCAGATGCTTTGTCATTAGGGAAAATAACTCATTTACCTTAAATGGTTTACGTAAAAAATCATCACATCCTTTAGCTAAGATTACTGTACGTTCTTCTTCTAAAGCACTAGCAGTCAGAGCAATCACTTTAGTCTGTACCGCAGGATTGGACTTAATTTGAGATACAGCTTGGATACCATCCATCACAGGCATAATGATATCCATAAAAATAAGATCGGGCTGCCACTGCTGCCAAGCTGCGATCGCCTGTTTGCCATTGTTAGCTGTTTTGACGACAAATCCAACAGGTTCTAATAATTTAACTAATAGCTCTCGATTAATCGCTTTGTCGTCTACTACCAAAATGCAATATTGGGGTTGATTTGCTGCCAAACCCGTTACTTTTTGTTCGCGCTTTTTGCTAATTTGAGCCTGGGTAACAGGCTGTACTGGTAGCCCAAATTCAAAGACACTACCTTGATGTAATTGGGATCTAACTTGAATATCCCCTCCCATAAACCGTACAAAGCGACGGCTAATTACCAATCCTAATCCAGTTCCTTCTTGAGACTGTTTGCCAGATTTAGTTTGGACAAAGGGTTGAAACAATTGACCTATTTCTTCTGGATCGATACCTACTCCCGTATCTTCGATCGCAAAAAGTAAGTTAATTGATTCAGGGTTACTATCATCATCAATCAGATCGCTATGGCGATCGATAACCGATACCCGCACAACTACTCTACCTTCTTGAGTAAACTTAATCGCATTATTGAGTAAATTAATAGCAACCTGACGTAATTTACCCAAATCTGCTCTAATGTATTGAGGAATATCTGAAGCAATATCTAAATCTAGCTCTAAACCCTTATTGGTTGCCTTAAGGTAGAGCATCTGGTGTAAATTTTGCAAAAAATCGTAGAGATCGAAATTTTCTAATTCTAGAGTTAGGCGATTTGCCTCAATTTTAGACAAATTCAAAACATCATTGATTAATGATAATAAATGTTCGCCACTGTGACCAATAATATTGAGATGTTTTTGTTCTTCTGGAGGTATTGCCTGATTGCGACTCATTACCTGAGTAAAACCCAAGATAGCATTGAGAGGAGTTCTGAGTTCGTGACTCATGTTGGCGATAAAAGCACTTTTAGCTCTATTGGCTAATTCTGCCTGTTTTTTGGCACTAGAGAGTTCGGCAGTGCGTTGCCTGATTTTTTGTTCGAGATTGTTATTCAATTCCTGTAGCTGGAGAGTAGAATTTTCTAGACTGTTAATTACCTGATTGTAATGATGAGCTACCCGCCCAATTTCAGTAAAAGGTTCTACAGGAACTCTCAAACTAAGATCTTGTTCGGCTGTTTGCAGGTTCATGATTTTCAGTATTTCGTACACCGCACTTTCAGCATAATGTTCCGAAAGATTTAAACCTCGTTCTTCGTCTGTAGCCGAAACCCGAAGGGGGGATAAACGATCGATTCCTTTAAATACTAGCCAGGTAACGCCATAAGCCCAGATTCCGCAGACTAAGATACCCAGTAACTGTGCCACAAGCTGAGAGATGCGATCGCCCGTACTCAATAACTCTAACTTACCAAATAAAGCTACGGCGATTGTTCCCCAAATACCAGCACCTAAATGTACGGGAATAGCATTTACTGCATCATCTATACGGTAATACTCTAGAGCATCAGCAGCCAAAACGCTAATTACTCCGCCAATTGCTCCAATAATTATGGCTAAGGGGGGATTAACCAGATTACAACAGGCAGTTATGGAAACTAATCCTGCAAGAGAACCATTGATTAAAATATCAACTTTGGCTATTTTGTAACTTTGCCAACTCCAACATCCTGCACCGATCATTCCTGCTGCCCCTGCTAGCATAGTATTGATAATAATCTCTGCTACGTCTTGACTAAGAATAAAAACGCTACCGCCATTAAATCCGAGCCAACCAATCCAGATCGACATCACCCCTAAAACAGAAAGAGGTAGGTTTGAGCCATGAATTTGATTAGATTTACCCGATTTAGTAAACCGTCCTTTTCTCGCTCCAATTAAAGAAATAATTGCTAAAGATACCCATCCCCCAAGACTATGTACTACCGTCGCTCCAGCAAAATCCATAAAGCCGATATTACTTAAAATACCGATTGATTGATTTACTGTTGACTCATTTACACGAATACCATTCCATACCCAATGGGCAAATAGGGGATATATCAAACCAGAAACCAGGGTGGCGATCGCGATATAGGATCTGAATTTGAGAC
>CAYXWE010000297.1:0-5462 GCA_964468145.1 uncultured Pleurocapsa sp. | reverse complement strand
TGGTCAACTACCATATATAGTGTTTAGTTTATTTTTAAACACTACATATAGATCGAAGAATAAAATCATTCTTCATAGTTCATTAGTACTAATAAAGTTCAGAACCTTTTGAATGCGTGACTTTTGAATGCGTGACTTTTGACTTAAAACCGATTGACAAACAATACACAACCTTAAGTTGTCACGAATGGTCATTACGGTTTTCACAAATGATTCCAGGTTGCTATATCTGTAGTTTAATTATCTACGATCGATGTAACTTGTTTTTTGCCATTGCTGGTAACTACGATATTGTTATCGTTTAAAGTGCCTACTGCTTTTTCTCCTGTGAGTCTGGCTTTAGGATTTGCTTGTTCGTAAATAACATTACCCGTAGCTTCAATCTTTTCGGTAGTCATTTGCCAGGTTAATTGACGTGCATATAATTGAGAGGCTTTTAGTCGATCGATCCCTTTTACACCATCTTTGAGTTTAGCGATTTGCTGCTGTAGATCGATTTCGCCTTTGTTTCCCGTTAGAGTAAGATGGCGATCGCGATCTAAGATTTGAATTGGTTTGTCGGTATTTCCTCGACGCTGCTTAACATTCCAAACTAAAAAATCACTAGCAACCTGGATCTTAGGTTCTACTGAGATTAATTCAATATTATTATTGAGAGTGGCAGTATTCGTCGCCAGGTTGACTTCTGCGCGATCGCTTTTTAATTCATCGGTGATATTTTCACTTTCATCAAAACGAACTATTTCTGTTGCACCAGGACTAGTAATAAGATCTTGACCGACATTCCAAATTAAGCGATCGCACTTTAGTTGTAAAGGGGGATTTTGGCTAGTTGCGACTACATTACCGTCTATTTCTAAGCTTTCAATATCTGTAGCGTATTTACCTTTATCGGCAATAACTTCTAAATTGGGATGAATACCCGTTAAATCTTCTTGAATAAGTAATAAATTCTCTTGAGGTCGCCATTCTACTAAGCTACTCTCTATAAAGCTGCCATTACGCGGATCGCTGGCAACAATTTGCTCCTTCAAAATAATAGTATTGCCATTGTCTTTGACTTCTCCTTCTTTGGCACTAATTTTGAGAAGAATTTTGTTATCTTGCAGCAGATTGCCCACTACCCTATCCAAATTAGCAGTTTTCTTGTCTTGGCTATAAACAATATTATCTGCTTTGATTTTCCATACCGTATTATCTTGCTTGTTGGACTGCTCTAGAATAGCCTGATTCAGCACTAACTGAGTATCTTCGCGATTAGTATCTTCAGGACGAGAAGCTCGAACATTGGGGGATGAAGTTTGGCAACCAATTAACGCGATCGCGATCGATAGCAACAAACTAAATTTAATTACGTACAGCTTTTTTAGCAAAACAAAAACAGGTGGGTAAGATTGATTTCTCAATACATATCGTAGATCGAGAAACTCGCCCACCATAATTATGCTCAATGTTCGTCTAAGATGCCGAAGCCAGAGAAACTACGATAAGGATCGCTATGTTTGGTAGTTTTTTGAATATCTTCTTTAATTTGATCTAGATCGATATAGCGATCGGCGACATTAATCAAACTGTCGCTGGTCATAGATCGCAAGCTGACCACTTCTACTCTCGCACCGCGATAGCTAACCGCATCTACAGCATAGGCTAAATCCCCATCGCCACTGACTAATACAGCGGTGTCATAGGCAGAAACCAAAGCCATCATATCTACAGCAATTTCCACGTCTAAATTGGCTTTTTTTGAGCCATCGGGTAGCTGTACGAGATCTTTAGCAATTACTCGATAACCATTTCGGCGCATCCAAAGCAGAAAACCCTGTTGCTTTTCATTAGTGCGGTCTACCCCTGTATAGAAGAAAGATCTCAGCAGTCTCGATCCTCCAGTAAGGCGATATAGTAGCTTGCTATAGTCAATCTCAATACCTAACTGTAGTGCAGCATAAAATAAGTTTGAGCCATCAATAAAAATAGCGACCCGTCCTCTATTTTCTAGAATTTGTTCTGGTGTGAAGATAGGGTCGCTTCCGAAATTATCCAACATTGTATTAAGCCTCATTTTTTTATGAAAAAAAGTATTGTATTTGGGTGGATTAATCCCATAATTACTGACCGCCAAAGCAGTCAAACCAGATATTCTAGTTTTATAGGTGACGATAATGTATGAGTAACAGTAGTGTCGGGTTAAGTTAATTGATTCACCCAATTGTTAAGCACAATCTCGTCTCTAGCTGTTTTTTGTTATTAGTAACCTTATATCAGTAAAAAATTATACTGAGTCGAATTACACACGATTGTTTAAGCTTCTGATGGTAACTCCAATCTAGAAAAAACGGGAATAGCTTTACTCAAAGTTCGATCGGTTGTTAGTTTGCCCCACTGGGAATGAAGGGAAAAATCGGCTGCTAGATCCCGATCGTTAAAATCACAGTCAAATCCTAGTTGCTGATAAATTTTACTGCTGATACCAGGGATAATCGGAGATAGCAAATAAGCAGATAAACGTACAGATTCTAAAACACTGTACAAAATTTGTTCTACTTCAGACTGTTTTCCTTCTTTTACTAATTTCCATGGCGCGCTATCGTCAATATATTTATTACAAGAGCGCACCAGAGTTAAAATTAATTCACAACCTTGACTAAATTGGAGATTGTCATAAGCTTGGGTAACCCGATCCCCTAAGTCCATACCAATACTCTTGAGTGGATGGTCTGCACTGTAGTCTTCACTAGATAAACGCGGTACGTTACTTTGACAATATTTTTTCAACATTCCCAGAGTGCGATTGAGCGAGTTTCCCAATATATTGGCGAGATCGTTATTGAGTATTTCAATAAAACGAGTTTCATTAAAGTCTCCGTCTTTACCCAGTTCGATTTCTTTAATAAAGTAATAGCGCACGGCATCTGCACCATATTTATCTACTAGTTCGACAGGATCGATCGTATTACCCAATGTTTTACCCATTTTGAGTCCGTCTTTGGTTAAAAAACCATGACCGAATACTTTTTTAGGTAAGGGCAAACCAGCAGAGACTAACATAGCAGGCCAATAGACTGCATGGAATCTTAAGATATCTTTACCAATTAAGTGTAGATTAATTGGCCACCAATTAGATAAGGCGTTATCTAAAGTCGCTTCATCTTCAGGATCGAGCAAGGCAGTGATGTATCCCAACAAAGCATCAAACCAGACATATATTGTATGTTTGTCGTCTACAGGTACGGGAAATCCCCAATCTAGATTGACTCTAGAAATCGAGAAATCTTTTAATCCCTGCTTGACAAAGTTAAGAACTTCATTACGTCGAATAACGGGCTGAATAAAATCTGGTTGAGAGGCGTAAAGATCTTCGAGAAACTGCTGATACTTAGAAAGACGAAAAAAGTAATTTTCTTCATCGCGCCATTCTGCTGGTTTATTGGTATGAATGGGGCAACAGCGATTTTCAAGTAATTCTCGTTCTTCTTTAAACTCTTCACAAGATACGCAGTACCAACCTTGTTGGCGATCTAAATAGATATCCCCTTGCTGCCAAACGCGGTCAAAAAACTCGTTGACAATTGCTTGATGCTCGATCGCGGTAGTACGACTAAAGCGATCGTATCTGATATTTAGACGATCCCACAGTTCTTTAAAACTTTCGACAATGCGATCGCAATGTACTTGGGGTTCTAGATCTTGCTCTTGGGCGGTGCGCTGAATCTTTTGCCCGTGTTCGTCCGTACCAGTAATAAACAAAACAGGGTTTCCCAAAAGACGTTGCCATCTAGCTACCGCATCTGCGGTCATAGTAGTGTAGGCACTACCAATATGGGGTAATCCGTTAACGTAATAAAGAGGAGTAGTTAAAGCAAATTTATGGTTATGAGCAGAGTTATTCATTTAAAAATTCGCGTTCGTATTGCTCAAACTTAAGGGTATATAAAGCTTAAATAGCCTTAGTTCGACCAATAATAATATATAAACTGATGAGGTTGAGCATCATAATCTGTGAGTTTTGAGAGCGAGCGTAAGACTCATCAACAAGTATCAATTATTACAGGGGCTTAATTTAAAGTTAAGGAAAATACTTAATAAATTTTCGATTTCGTTAACAAAGCCAATTGTTTGAGGGCGAAATGGGTTCATATTATTGATATCAGCTTAAATATAGTTGCCTGAAACCAAAAATATCTAAATATTTTGTTAACTATTCAACATTGCTTAATAATAAAGTCAGTTATTGGTTATTGGTCATTGGGTCTGGTATTATTTTCTTTTGTTCGAGCATTTTGGCAAGCTATAGGTTAATCTAACTTAGATAAGCTGGTAATCTAATTTAATGCTACTTAATGCTATCTCTGACACCACGTATCATCGCTCAGTCTTTTATATCATCAGTTAATCTTCAGTTAACTTACTCTCATACTAGTCGTATCCCTCAAGACATCCCGACTATAGTTGTTAGCAATCATCGTAGTTTTTTAGACGCGCCAATTCTAATCGAGACTGTTCCCAATACTTTGCGTATCGCCTGCCATCACTATATGGGACAAACCCCTGGAGTAAGAGAGATTGTTAAATCTTTGGGTTGTTTTCCTTTAGCAGCAGCCAAACAAAGACAAAAAGAATTTTTCGATCGAGCAAGCCAGCTTTTAACTTCTAGACAGTGGGTGGGGTTATTTCCCGAAGGAACAAGACCCATGATCGAACCGACTGCACCTCATGAAATTAGCGAATTTCATCGCGGTTTTGCTCATTTAGCTTGGAAAGTACCTGTAGATAACTTGGCTGTCTTACCAGTAGCGATCGCATCTTTGTCGGAAACTACCTATCCCAGTATTCCCATTAGCTGGCTCAAACGCTTCGATCCCAACGAACCTTTTTTCCAACGCCCAGGATTCCATCCTATGCTAGTTTATCATCGCGTCCATGTGGCGATCGGTCGTCCCTACTTGATAACTAAGGCGCAAAAAGAACAATATAAAGGCAGACAGGCAAAAGTACTGGCTACGGATTTAACTAATTATTGTCAGGATCGAATCACACGGTTATTGAAAGAGGCAATTTACAATTAGGGATCGATAATCGGCTAAATCTAAAGAAAAGACTGTATAAATACTTAGTGGCAGCTGAATGTTAGAAAATGATGAATATTAAATAATTTTAAATTTTTATATTTTTACTTCACAATATAAGATGAACTCCAACCAGAGCGTAGATTTTATTCAACCAAAGCAGATTAATCGAGATGCTCCCCTGTTTGTTTATCTTCCTGGAATGGATGGTACGGGTGAATTATTACAAACCCAGGCAGATAAACTATCAACTTGTTTCGATCTGCGCTGTCTGACAATTAGAATTGACAGCTATAGTACCTGGCAAGATTTGGCCAGAGACACAGTGGAATTGATTAAAGCAGAATTAACCCATAAAACCGATCGGCAGGTGTATCTCTGCGGGGAGTCATTTGGAGG
>CAYXWE010000296.1:0-5476 GCA_964468145.1 uncultured Pleurocapsa sp. | reverse complement strand
GACGTAGCGAAGTCGAAAAACCAGTTCTTAGAAGATTCACTTTCCACAAGTTGATGTGCCATCAGCGTACCTTTGATTACACCGAGACAACCACTCTCCATACCAGAATATTCGACTAGCTTCGATAAAGAGTCAAAGACATTATCAAAGTGCTGATATATATAGACATCCTGGCTGGCTTGCTCATCAGTAGAAAGAGGTTCAAACCAGAGAATAGAAAAGTTAGAGTTAGCGGAAAGCTCGTAATACTCACAGTTCGCTGCATTTCTTGCTAGTTTATTGAGCGATTCCAGATCGGGTCTGTAGTTTGGAACAACCTCTTTTAGCCAAATAGCATTAAGATACTCGGTAAGTTTGACAATCAAATCCTTGCTCATATATAGAGTTTTATCACTCTCACTAGTAAGCAAACTTTGATCGAAGCAGAACCGACCATTTCTCCCATCAAACCAACCCTTTTTGTTGTCTACCAAGAGGTCAAAAAGCGTCTGTACTATTCTACTTCCTCCCTTTAGGGATTGCAGGGGGGGTGGTTTTACTGTCTTCTCTTGACTAACCATCTAAAACTCTCTATCGCCCTAACTACAAAGATTGTAGCACCGAAGAGTTAGATTTTTACATTCCTTAATATACGTCCTTATTTCTCCTTTTTAATTTTTCTAGTCTCAAAGTTAGAGCCTGCCTTGGCTATGACGTTAGGAGTTCTCAGGCTATTAAAACAGTAGAGCGGTAAATAGATATTTATATGACAGAGGGCTTGCCAGTTCTTCGCTTCTCCAGGAAGTAGTAGAGGAACGCCCTTTGACAACTGTAAACATATCTATTCGAGGACAGAACTATGACTAATCCTCTCCAGGGGGGAAAACTTTACTTCAATCTAGCCAAAGCAGCCGTCTGCTTTTTTCCTTTAATCACCCTCGGTATATTCGTTTATATCGTCGTAATCTCAGCTCTCGGAAGGGTTGGGACGGGAGCAGCATCAGTTTTTAACTATATCTTGTTGCTGGGTCTGGGGTTTACTGCTTTTCTTTTCAGTACCTTTAAAGACAACCTAAAGCTGAACGTCAAACGGCGCACCAAAGCCGAAGTAGCTCTTGCTGAGTATGCCCACTTTAGCGGGGCATCAGACGATCTGGGCATAATTCACAACTGTTTCTACGGGACGTTGTGGTCATCGGGGTACGCTTTGGTAAGCTACGCGATCGGGTTTTTGAGCGTCATTAACACCAGCTACGTTAACTTTTCAATCATTTTCATCAACGTAGTTATTGCCTTCGTTTGGTCAACAGTTTGCCAGGCGATAAGTCGGCGATGGCTCAAACCGCAGGAAGTAGACAAGAACGGAAATCCTAACGGAGTTGGTATTTTAGACGACCCCAAAAGCTTCTATAACTTCTTCCGCAATATGGAGAACTTTAACGATCGACAGCGGTTTAATGATTTCCTCGACCGACATTTTGGTCGTGGGGATAGTGACGATCGCCGTTCGGACAATAAAGATTTCGACGATGACGACGATGATTCTCCTCCTCGTCGCTACTAACCTCTGCTAATTCGCAAATGGGTGTCTATCTGTATAGGCATCCGTTTATTGTTCTTTACAACTTTAGGTAACTATGTACGACGACAACTTCAAGCAACAAGCAAAAGACCTCATGGGTCTTTCGCCTCATGCCTTCCGCGACCATATAGTAGATCCGACAGCCAAAATCCCGCGCAAGCTGATGGAGGCAACCAACTACCAAGCGAGATCGTTTCACTATATCGACAGTAGGCTAAATCCCCACAGCTTTATCTGTGGAGTGACGGGGGCAGGTAAATCGCTCACTCAAAACGCCAATATTGCCGATGCGATCAGTCAAGCTCCCAATAATGGCGACAAATTAGTTGTTGTCGCTCTTAAAGGAGATCAGCTTGCCTACATTCAATCACTCTGTAAAAGATTTAACGTCAAACTGTACTCCTTCAATCCAGCTAACAGCAACTCCTATGCCTGGGACATTCAAAAGGATACTGAGGGACGTTTTGGTTCATTGGTTTCTATCGATAGCGAACTGTTTAAGAGCTACGACCAAAGTAGCGATCCCTTCTGGGGAGATGCGGGACAAATGGTCGGGCAGCTTCTTCATAGTGCCTACGAGCAGGCGGGGGTTCGTTATACATTGGCGCACCTCTATAACTTCCTCAACCAATCTTCCGAACAAATAGCAGAAATTATTGGCAAGATACTCAAAAATCCCCAGGTCGATCGCTTGTTGGGAAATGAGAGCAACGCCAAGTTAAGAGAAGGTGTAATTACTACTCTGGCAGTGGCAGCCCAAAACTTCCAGGCAGAAGCAATCCAATCACAAAATACGCCTCTGTCTCGTCATCAGGGACTCAAAGAAATTTTGTCCAGTCCCGAACCAGCGGTAATTGTCCTCGGTGTGGACATGAGCCAGATTAAGTATCAAAAGGGTGGGTTGCGGGCAAAGCTTAACATTATTGCCGACTGGATAATGGCGCGAGATGAAACTAGAAATAATCAGCGCGTCAGAATCTACCTCGATGAGCTACCAAAATTAGGCAAAGGCTTTGATAAGGTGCTCGACCTATTAGTATTCTCCCGCTCGAAGAACTGCGAAGTCAACATTACCTGCCAAAATATTGGTCAGATTAAAGACCAGTTTGGCGAGCAGGGAGCAGCTACTTTGCTCGCTAACTGCGACATTAAGACCGTTTTAGCCACTACCGATCCTGCTACGGCACAGTGGGCAGCTTCAATTGCAGGTGGGCGCGAGCGATTACGACCCAGCTACTCAGTCGGCAGCACGGCTTTATCGGTGGGCTGGAATTACGGCTTTCAAGCTAATTTACGGGCTGAAGATATTCTTTCGATGAGAAAGGCGAGTTTTGAGTATGGCATAGATTACTTCTTACACTGCCCCTACTTTAGACCCGCAATTGGCAATGTTTCAAGCCGTTGGATTGAGTCTAGAAAACCATCCCAGGTAAGCAGCGATCGCTTCTTTACCCCGTTCGCCCCCAGCCAAACCTTCTTTAGATTCTGGAATCCCGCCCAAGATTTCGTTTCTTCCATCCAAAACCGCCGAGCATCCTACAGGGCAGCAAAACAGGCTTACATTGCAGCGGGAGAAAATCCACTGGCTCAGATATTACGCCAGGAACTATGGAACTACTTTGAAAACTTAAGCGGAGATTTTGTCAATGAACTTATCAGACGACAGCGATAAAAGAATGACTAAAAGCGAACTTGCCAGAATGTTTGGCATATCCATACGAACGGTGCATCGCACTATGAAGGTAGCCCAAATACGAACATCTCGAACTTCCCATGACATTAGAGATATTGGGCTTTTTACCGTAGCCCGTAGAAAACTTGCTGAGGGCGAAACCTATAGACAAGTTGCCGATTATTTTGCTACCCGTCAGAACCTTAAGGAGATTTATCAACTATGACAACTAAACAACAGCTCGCCGAACAATCGCACATAACCCCTGAAACAGCGACGAAAACTTTAAAGGCGATTGGCATTGATACCTCAAAGTCAGACTACTCAGAGGAAGAATGCGATCACTTCTTTCAGGCGCGGAAGAAGATGGACGAAGATAACTATACGTACCAACAGATCGAGGAGGAGTTTGGTAAACCAAGGTTTTCTGCTCCGCTCTCTTCATCTTCATCAACTCCGCAGTCGGAAGCCGAAATTAGCCAGGCACTAGCAGCCCAGCTTGCTCAACTTAGACAGCAGTTCGGTCAAGGGGTACAGGAGATAGCGCGTCAATCAGCAGTGTCGGCTTTCTCAGACCTTAATGTTCCCCTGATTTTACTCAATACACTTCAGGAGCATCCTGAGATTCACGAGAACATTGCTTCCCAGTTTCGCCTTCTAAATGAAGCGTTTAAAACTGGACTTGAATCGTCGAGTAACGAGCGTCAAGTCTTCGATCTATTTAACTCCCTTCCGCCTCCGTCATCTGATAACGATGATGGTGATGATGGCGACGACGATCCCGAATTCGGTGATGCTTGGGACGTTGAAAGTGAAGACGATAACGGCATCTAACCTAAAACAACTCTCCTGCCCTGCTTAAACCCTAGTAGGGCATTTCTTCAAAATTTTTCCTACTCACTAACACCCAAGAAGAAGACTATGTTTTTACCGAAATTACAGCAATTTAGCCTCGCTTTTATTCTCATCTTTACAGCAGTACCCGCTGCTACTCGCCCTGCTTCGGCATCCTCAGATCTGCTAATGAAACACATTGAGGACTACGAACGAACTGGTGATTTGGAGTATTTATGCCTAGCCTATGGCGAAAATAAAAAACGGCTATCTCTGAATGGTAACGATCCACAGGCAAACCTGATTGAAGCACATATTCGTGACGAAGGATTACATTATGATTTTGATAGTATTGGTGGTTTTAGAAGTCCCCCAACTGAGGTGCTTGTCGGCAATTGTCCCTATGGTCGAAACTTTAACGATATAGCTCCTCACCCGTCTACTATTATGCCTGACACCTACTATAGCCAACCGCTCGTTTATTACTTAGAGCAGGCTCGTAAAGGTGGTTTTGTCCACCCAGAATTCTTCAGTTTCTATGTTCGTGTTTTGCTGGATATAAATGATAGTGCAAAGGCAGTAGAAATTACCCAATTGGGAATTAAGAACGCTCCCAGAGATAGCAATCCTGACAGTATTGCAGAACTCTATTTTCAGCTTGGAATTGCTAACACCAGATTGATGGAGCAGGCAACCCAGTCGATGAGCTCTTCGAGAACTCCTCTAATCGACATTCCCCTAATTGGCGATATTGGAGGCTTAAGACGCGATTCCGTAGACGACGTAACTTTCTACTATGGAAAAGCAAAACAAGCTATAGAACAGTCTTTAAAACTGCGGGAGCATGACGACGTTAGAGACTACTTACAATATCTCGAACAACAAGCTGAAGTACTTGGCGTTTCTTAATTTAATCTACACCTCACTTTCTTTTCTTATGTATTTATCGAATATTGCCTATCATCTTGCGGACTCTCCCGACGACCTCAATAAGTATGTTCTCAGCCAATCCTTTACCAAACGAGAGTTGGTAAAATTAGCAAAAGGAACTTATAGTTTCTCCCCGATACGAGAGTTGGTTACGAAAAAATTATTAGAGCGTAACCCTACCTTTTACCAGCTATGCCATCTCCTAAAAATTAGTTCGGCGCATTTCCCAGAAGTGGTCGATCGAATCGTGAAATTTCCCAACCCATCAGCACGTCAGGTTGAAAAAGTCAGCTATCTCTTTCAACTTCCCAGCTTTTTCTGGGCATCGAATAGTTGTAAAAACCGACCTGCCGTTATCAAATTGGGGCAATATATATTAGCTCATAGCAATACGCCCAAACATCTAATGGGAGTCTACCACCACGTAAAGGAATTAGAAGACAAAGTTTTAGATACTTGGTGTCAATCTAGCTTTGCAG
>CAYXWE010000295.1:0-5481 GCA_964468145.1 uncultured Pleurocapsa sp. | reverse complement strand
GGGCTTGCGAAATTATTTTGGCAGGGAAAACTAGAGTAATAGATGCAGCACGCTGTAATAAATTACCCTTAGTTTTGTTAGCGGGAATTGGTTATGAAGCTGAAACCATTGAAAAGGCCGATCGCGAGGCAAAAAATCGTTGGGGTTCGTTGGCTTATATTATGGCAGGCTGGCAACAGCTAGACGATCAAAAGTTATTTGAGGCGGAAGTAGAAATTGAAGGAGAAACCAAAATCTTTCAAGCAGGAGCAATCACGATAGCTAATGCTGCCCCTCCGACTTCGGTATTGGCTCAGGGAATTGGGGAAGTGGTAGCAGATGATGGTTTATTGGATATTACCATCGCCACAGTAGATAATAAGCTTCAGGCAGTAACCACCCTTTTTAGTATGCTGGGTGCTGCGTTGATTAGGACTAGTGCAGAGCTAGATAATATTGTCCACGTGCGAGCGCGCAAGGTCAAAATATCGGCTTCTCCCTCCCAAAAAGTAGTCCTCGATGGCGAAATTATTGGTAATACTCCTTTAGAAATTGAATGTTTCCCTCAAAGCTTAAGTGTATTTGCTCCTGTCAACGAAAACCAAAAATCAAGAGATAATTAATCATGACCGATAATTGGGATGCCTCCAAAGTAGAACAAAAAATTAGCATCAATTTTAAATATGATGAAACTCTTCGTTTGGCGTTAATTCATCCTTCCTATGCCAAGTTAATTAACGAGCCAGAAATTAACAACCAGCGTTTGGAGTATCTGGGCGAAACTATTTTAAATTTGGCAATTATCGATTATATATTTGGGAATTTTGACCATTTTCAGGTGGGTAAGCTCAAAGCTTTGCGGGATAAGTTAACCGATACAGAGAGATTAACTAAACTCTGGTACGATCTCCAATTGGGGGAGGTTTATCCTTTTTTGGGTTTAAAAGAAGAACGCCATCGCCTCAGGGTTAAGCGCAGCAATCCTTTTGAAAAGGCATTTAAAGCTTTAGTAGGGGCAATATATATCGATCGCGGTTTTTCCCAGACGCGCAATTGGCTACAAAAGCATTTGATTGTCCCCTTGTTAAAAAAGTATCTCAAGCCAGAATTAAAACCCGATCCTTCTGCCAAGCATATCGATTTTTTGGGTGATGCTTTATTAGATGCGATCGCCGTAGATTATTTATATCGTCATATTCTTTATGCTAGCCCCACCAAGCTCAAGTCTTTGGCGAGAAAGCTAACTTCTAAAGAGAGTCAAACTAAATATGTTAAGGAAATACCAGACGAGGTTTGGTTGGATATCACGCCAGAGAAGAAGCCAAACTCGGCTAAGACTTTGGTCGCTACGGCGTATATTAATTTGAACGAAGAGAATAGTAGAAGTAGCTTTCGTAAAACCAGTGAGTTGATTACTCAGTGCTTGGATGACGATGAAATAATGAAGGATGCGATCGCATTATTGCTCAAGGATGGTAAACCCCAAAAATGGATTATCCATAACGTCATGGGCTATCCCAGTAAGAAATACAACGAGGGAAGAGAGAAGTTTCATGAGTTAGTGGATAAATCTAATGACTAATGACTAATAACTAATAACTAATAACTTTTCAAGCAAGCTAATCCACATCAGACGATTAGTGTGATAACCTGCTTTTTACAGATCGATATTGTATTGCCCCGCATGAATGAAGTTACCGCAGTTAATGGAAATGGAATCTCTGATGAGGAAATTGTCGCTGCGCTGGAGATTCCCGCTGATTTTAATTTTGAGCTACCCGATCCTGAAGATGAAGAGATTCGCGAGTCGGATTTTCGCGAGAAATTGGATAATATTTGGCAAATATGCGATCGCTTTGATTTACAGACAGATATTTGGCGGGGACGAGTTTTAAGATCGATTCGCGATCGCGAAAAGAAAGGGGGTGAAGGTAGAGGGGCAGGATTTCTTAACTGGCTCAAAGATCGCGAAATTACTAAGTCTCAGGCTTATGCTTTAATTCAGTTGGCTAACAGTGCGGATACTCTTTTGGCGGATGGGGTATTAGATCCAGATAGTATTAATAATTTTAGTAAGCGGGCATTTGTGGAAACTGCTAACTCTGCCCCCGAAGTTCAGCAATTGGTTAGTGAGGCTGCTCAAAAAGGCGATCGCATTACTCGTCGAGAGGTTAAGCAGCTATCGGATGAATGGACTGCCATGAGTTCGGAATTGTTGCCTGATGAGATCAAAGAAAAGGCAGCAGAAGGCTCATTACCCGCCCGTCACTTAGCCCCTTTGGTGCGGGAAATGGAAAAGCTACCCGACTCTCATTTAGTTGAAATCAAGCGCGAAATCGCCGAAAGTCCCGATATCGATACGGTCAAAATGATGACCACCGAGGCGAAGAATTTAGCTAAATACCTCGATGCTGCTGCCCAGGTACAAACTCTACGGGATAAGGCGGTAGACATGGAAATGGCATTAGAAGAAGCCTTGAGAATCGACTGTATTAATACTGCTGCGGATTTAGTCAAACAAGCCACTACTCTAGAACAAACTGTAGGCAAACTTTATACTACCTGGAAACGGATGAGTAATGTAGCCGATCGCCTGTATGTAGAAACTGGTGCGTCTAATCCTAATCTGCGATCGCTTTTAACCTGTATGGAATCTTTGACGGGAGATATTATTGAAGTTCCCTTAGATGAAGAAGGCGATCGTATCGTGCGCCTAAAAGTAATGACCGAAGATCTCAACCCAGGGAGTAATTAACCTCAAATCTATCAAAAAGCAGATTCATCTATCTGCGTTCATCTGCGTTTATCTGTGGACGCTTATTATCCAAAATGGAGTAATTGATAATTAGCGATCGATCGTTAATAATTAATAATTAATAAAAGTTGGTAATTAATAATTGAAAACAGAGTTCGATCGCAAGTCCAGAAATTCTCCAGAATATCACTGGCGATATTGGGTAAACGTACCGATTTATCCCTACAGTAAAAAACGTACCATTCGCCAGGAAGTACTCAAAGATACAATTTGGACTTTCGATCAGCTTCAGGGCATCTTTTATGTAGTTGTCCCCATTCGCATGAGCGTTATTAGGTTAGAATCTGGGGGTTTATTGGTTTATGCCCCTGTCGCCCCAACTCCTCAATGTCTGCAATTGATGCAAGAATTGGTCGATCGCTACGGAGATGTTCAATATATTATCCTGCCTACTATCTCAGGATTGGAACATAAAAATTGTGTTGGTCCTTTTGCTCGTAAATTTCCTCAAGCAACAGTATACGTCGCACCAAATCAATGGAGTTTTCCTGTTGACTTGCCCCTCAGTTGGTTAGGATTTCCTCCCAAGCGCACTTGTGTTTTACCTGCAGATAGCAATGAAACACCTTTTGCTGATGAGTTTGATTACGCTATTTTAGGCGATATCGATTTAAGAGCGGGTCAATTTGAAGAGGTGGCATTACTACACAAGCGATCGCAAACTCTCCTGCTTACCGATACCATTGTTTCGATTCCTAACAAACCGCCCAAAATTGTTGAAGAGGATCTCTATCCTCTATTATTCCATGCCAGAGATAGCGCGACCGAAGCGATCGCCGATACCCAAGGTAATCGCATTCGGGGTTGGCAAAGAATTTGCCTGTTTGCTATGTATTTTCGCTCTAGCGTCTTAGAAGTACCTAGTTTGGCTAAAACTTTCAAAGATGCCTGGCGATCGCCTAATAAGTCACCTCAAGCTTACTGGGGTTTATTTCCCTTTGACTGGCAACCCAATTGGCAAGACTGTTTTGAAACTCTGCGGGGTAATGGTCGTTTATTGGTTGCCCCCATCCTACAAACTTTAATTCTCAACCGCGCTCCCGAAGAGACTTTAGAGTGGGCAGATCGAGTTGCTAGTTGGGACTTTCACCGCGTTATTGCCTGTCATTTTGATGCCCCCGTTAGTGCTAGCCCCACAGAATTTCGTCAAGCTTTTGCTTTTTTGGAATCAGATGCAGCCTATGGATCGAATTTGCCAGATGAAGATCTGCAAACTTTGAAGAGTATTGATGCCGTGCTTTATAAGTCTAGATTAGTTCCTCCACCGAAAAACAATTAACTTGCGAGGTATTTGTCCATCGTTGAGTGCTTTGTTGCTAGTTGATTGTTTTTTTATAAACCACCTAGATAATTTGAAATCACCACCAAAGTAACCATTTTCGGCAGCAAAATGTCCTATTGACGGACGATATGCCTGATATACAATAATCGATTCGGAATCGTATTGAGCTAAAATCACGCGACCTTCTTTTGCCCAATTCGTCTTTTGTTCTAAATAGGGTGCTGTCTTGAGTTTCATAGATAAAATAGTTTTCTGAAGGCTCAAACAATAATGAGTATTTTTTTAGATTGACCTCGAATTGAGAACCATTTCGATCTAGAAACTTCCCCAAGCGATCGCTTTTTGTATTTTGTACGATCGCTAGTTTTTGAAGTTTGAGGGGGTCCAATAAAGTAGGACAAACTAGGACAGTCTTTACTATACCTGAGTTTGTCGTACCAAAAAAATCGGTTGGAGAAGAAAAAAAGAGCCTATTTTACCTATTTATTAAATATATTTGTACTGAAAATAGGCTCTTTTTTTCAAGACTGTCCTAGTTTGTCTAATTTTTCGTTCGGGGAACTATATTTTTATAACCTTCAAAAAATAAAATAATGATTTCTAACCAATTAATATTCTGTTCTGAATTTAAAGGACACCTTGAAAAAATAAATTCTGTTTGCTTTAGTAATAATAATAAATTTTTAGCCAGTGCAAGTAAGGATAAAACTATAAAAATCTGGCAGTTAAAACAGGGGAAATTTACCGAAAAAATGGTTTTTTAATCTGATTATACCAATTCTATTGCTTTTAACCATAACGACCGCGTATTAGTTAGCGGAAAAAAAGATGGGACAATTAAAATTTGGTCTTTGCAAACTAGAGAACTAATTCGTACTTTAAAAGGTCATAATAAAGCAGTAAATTCAGTAGCTATTCATCCTAAAGGTAAGTTAATTGCTTCTGCAAGTGATGACAAGACAGTTAACCTTTGGTCGTTGGAATCGGGCAAACAAGTTATTACTTTAAAAGGACATACAGATAATGTTATTACAGTTTCATTTAGTCCCGACGGAAAGGTCTTGGCCAGCAGCGGTGATATCAATGATAAAACTGTTAAACTGTGGTTCTTATCTGAAAACAGAAATATTACCTTAAAAGGACACTCTGATTGGTTTGGCGGAATTGATTCAATAGCTTTTACCAGCGATAGCAAACTCATTGCTAGTGGTAGTAAAGACAAGACTATCAAGATTTGGCAAGTTGATACAGGAAAAGAATTAATGACTCTCAACGGTCATAGCGACCATATTACATCCATTGCCATTAGTTCGGATAATAAGCTTTTAGCTAGTGCAAGTAAAGATAAAACTGTGAACTCTCCCAACACTGAATTATTTCTTTGCTAACGCTACGAAATTATTAC